>VBMQ01000012.1 GCA_005878375.1 Methanobacteriota archaeon
AGGCGTTCGCTCGACGGAGAGAGTCTCCCTCGCTGGAGATGGGCTGGAGCCAAAGTCCGCATACAAGTCGTATCGCATTTCATGGGCCGCCCATGTGAAGATTAGGAAGACCGCCCAGGTGAGCCCCAGCAACCCAAGATCGAATGGTCCAAGGGCAGCTCCTAGGACGAGGTTAGTGGCGGGGAGAGCAAAGACCATGCCGAAAGCAACGAGCGGATAGTTCGGGCTTTCAATCGCGCCAATGGCCAAGAATGGCATGCACATTACGAACACGAAGGCGGCAACCAGTAACGCCGAGCGCGTTGTGCGCCCGAGATGGGTCCTAGCCCATTGGCTTAGTAGGACCCCTCCGAGCGACCAGACTCCGATCATGGGGAGGAATGCCAGGACGAACCGCGCGGCCATTAGCCAAGCGGGCGCTTCGATGATGCGCGCGGAGGAAAGCCCGAAGAGCACCCCGATCGCAGCGCCCCGGACGCGGCTTTGAACTATTGAAGACCTGCGGATTGGTGCAGAGAGCACTATCTCAGCGGTTGGGCGCTGGACAACTGCAATCATTGCCCCGCCAACGGCAGACATCGGTAGAAATGTGCTTAGCAGGAACACCAAATGCCAAGCGTATTGAAATGTACTGATTGTCGGAATCGCGGGGGTTGCGGGCGTTGTGACCGCGATCCACCCGAAAGGAAGGAAGACCGCGGAGTACGTGAAAACAAAGACCCAGAATAACGGCCTGCGGACCAGTCTTCGGAGGCGATTCCGAAACTGGCGGATTCCGAGCCAACGCAGTATTGCGAACTCCTCACGTCGGTTCGTGGTGCTCAGCCTCCGTGATTCGCAGGAAGATGTCTTCAAGAGACGTACCCCGTTCAGCCGCGACGCGCAGTCGAAGGTCTTCCATCGTGCCGAGCGCGGAAATTCGCGCGTGATCCATGATTGCGACGCGGTCGCACACCTCCTCGATGAGGGAGAGGCTGTGAGAACTCACGATGCCTCCTGCACCCGCCCGGGCCCGTTCGCGAATCCATTCCTTGAGAGTGCGCGCTCCCTTGGGGTCGATCCCGATGAGCGGTTCGTCCAGCACGATGACCGTTGGCTGGCGAATCATCGCCATGGCCAGGTGAATCTTCTGCTTCTGGCCTTTCGACAACTCCATCGCGAGGGAGTTCAGCTTCTCATCCAAGTCAAGCTCTGCTAGGATCCGCTCCGCTCGGGATTGCCAGCCATCGTTAAGTGCATACGCGCGGGCCACAAACGTGAGGTGTTCGCTCGGGGTTAGGGAGGGGAATGGATAGGGCACCTCGGGAATAAACGCCAGCGCCTGACGGGCGGGTATCGGGTCTGCGACAATGTCGTGACCCTCGAGAAGGACTTGACCTTCGTCCATCCTGAGGAGCCCGCACAGGCAACGGAGGAGGGTGGTCTTTCCTGCCCCGTTCGGGCCCGCTAGCCCGAGAATCTCGCCCCCATGAACGTCAAGGGAGACACTGTCCACGGCTTGGAGCTTGCCGAAGCGCTTTCTGACCCCCCGCGCAATAATTGCGTCCACGGATGCTGCCAGCGAGTTGCTCAGGAGGGTTTGAAACTTGTCATGGTTTGCCGAGAAGGTTGACGAACGGTGACTGAGACGTGAGACCCTTTCCCCTCACTGACGGGTGCTCGCGGTCGCGTCTCCCGAAGGCGCGTGGGCTTTGAGATGCAGCGTCCGTAGTACGTAGAAGAGCGCTCCCGCCAGACCGAAGGACACGAGGTTGCTCAGGTCCAGACCGCTAAGGGCGACCGAGACAGGCCCGACGAACGTCGGAGTCCGGTTCATGAACGGAATGGCGGCGAGGACCGCAACCCCGTATGCGGTGAGGGCGGGAACGCTCCATCGGTCCGCGCGATCCGGGGCCGGCTCGGCCCCTCGCGGGCGGAAGATGAAGAAGGACACGAGGACGATTGCGGCCCACGGCGCGATCCAGTATTCGACGAAGAACAGCCAGCCTTCGTAAAACGCGACCGCGTTCGCGCCACCCCACGCCGCCAAGACGACGGCGAGGCTGCCGCCGACGAGGACCGACGACCACCGTTTCACCGGAACGTCCAACGCGAGCAGGGAGAGGCCGCTCGAGTACAGGTTCGGCGCGTTCGCGGCGAGGAGGTTCACCGCCAGCAGGAGCGCGAGGAGGGCGACATACGCGGGGCCGAATGCGTTCGTGAACACCGCCACGGGATTCGTCACGACCTGGAACTGCGCGCTCACGAGGACGCCGAGGATCTCGACCCACACGCAGGCGATCCCCATCCCGAGGAACGCGGGGAGAAAGAGGTCCCGCGGACGCGTCGATCGTCCGAGATACCGAGAGAAGTCGGACGCGTAGGGCGCCCAGCTCATCGGGATGGAGGCCGCGAGGATCGCCATGAACGCGACGCCGGAGGCGCTGCCGCCTAGCGGGGCGTACGTCCCGGTGCCCGCGGACAATGCCGCGATCGTCATCGCTACGAATACGGCCGCGAGGATCAGCGCCATCACCTGTTCGAATCGGTGGAGCAGGTTATGCCCATAGAGAGCCACCGCGACTTGGACCGCCGCGAAGAGGGTGACCGCGGCCACGTATGGGACTTGAGCGACCTGGGTCAGGGCGAGGGCGCCAAGGATGAACGTGACCGCGCTCCATCCGGTCGTCGAAAACCAGTTCAGCGCGGCGGGGACGTAGGCGCCGCGACGGCCGAACACGCTCCGGGACTGCGCGATCTGCGGATACCCGGTGGCGGGGCCGAGGATTCCGAGGAGCGCGAACGGGATGCAACCGAGGACGGTCCCGAGGATGACGCCCGCGATCGCGAGCGGAACCGGGAGACGAAGGACGGCGATTCCGAGGAACCCGACTCCGAAACTGAACAGGCTCACGTTCGCGCCGAACCAAAAGGGGAGCAGCTTCCACGCGCGGCCGTGGCGCTCCGCATCTTCGATCCGCTCGATCCCGAACGGTTCGACCTTTAGGGTCTCGGCGCCGTACGAGGCGCCCTCATGCAATGCCGCCGGCTCCCCCGCCATTCCCTACGAAAACTCCTCGGGGAGTCCGGGCCTAATTCGCGTCGCGTTCCCTCCGCCGGCATTACCCGGATCAGGTTCCACGGGTCTATCCCTCACGCGGGATACTCTCAGCCCCTCAGGGCTCCCCGACCGAGCGATGCGGAGTCCGCATAATAAGGTTCGCGGGGACGGGATGCGGTCCGCTTTGGTCCCGAGAAGATACGTTCATATGGGCCGTGGTGGTAGTTCCCGCCCGCCCGAGGACGCCCGTGACGCGCTTCTACGCCGCCAGCGAGGACGACATCCGGAAAGGCCGCACGAGCGACATCTACTTCTTCCGCACGTTGGAGATTCTCGAGGCGGAGGGGAAAGAGCGCGCTCGCGTCTACGGCGAGTTCACCGCCCCGACCCTCCCCCAAGACTGGGAGTGGGGCGTCTTCGCCGGACTGGAGGAAGCTGTCCACCTTCTGGAAGGTCACGAGGTCGCATTGTGGGCCGCGCCCGAGGGCACGGTCTTCGCGCCCCGCACGCATCGCGGCGTCCCCGTGCCGCTGATGGCGATTGAAGGGCCGTACGCGGAATTCGCGATCTACGAAACGCCCGCGCTTGGCCTCATCTGCCAGGCCTCGGGGATTGCCACGAAGGCGAGCCGCGTGCGGAAGGCCGCCGGCGACCGCCGCGTGATCAGCTTCGGCATCCGGCGGATGCACCCCGCTCTCGCGCCGATGATCGAGCGGTCCGTCTACGTCGGTGGTCTCGATGCGATCACGACCCCCCTCGGCGGGGACCTCCTAGGGAAAGAGCCCGTCGGCACGATGCCCCACGCCCTCACGATCATCCTCGGCGGCCCGAAGGAGGCGTTCACCGCGATGCACAAGCACCTCCGGAAGGACGTGCCGCGGATCGCCCTCGTCGACACATATTGGGACGAGAAGGCGGAGACGTTGGCGGCGCTGGAAGCGATCCCGGAGTTGGCGGGGGTCCGCCTCGACACGCCGTCCTCCCGCCGAGGGAACTTCGCCAACATCGTACGCGAGATCCGGTGGGAGCTCGACCTCCGTGGGTACAAGAACGTGAAGGTGTACGTGAGCGGCGCCCTCGACGAGCATACAATCCCGGAGCTCGTGGCGGCGGGTGCGGAGGGGTTCGGCGTCGGCACGAGCCTGAGCAACGCGCCGTCCGTGGACTTCGCGTTCGACCTCGTGGAAGTGGAAGGGAAGCCGGCCGCGAAGCGCGGGAAGTTTGGCGGGCGGAAGACCGTCTACCGGTGCGAGAACGACCTCACGATCGAGGTCGACGAGGAGAAGTGCCCTGTCTGCCGGTCGACGATGCGGCCCCTGTTCAAGAAGTACCTGTCCAAGGGGAACCCCGTCGAGGACCTCCCGAAGATCGACGCAATCCGGGACTACACGCTCCGGCAGCTCGAGAAGGTCTCATTCGCGAAGTGACTTGAGCCGCGTGGTCCGTCCCGTGACTGTGCCCACGCGCAGGGAGATCGCCGCCACATTCGACGAGATCGCGGATGAGTTCGACGCCTCCCGCCAAGCGCCGTGGCCCGAGACGGTCTCGTTCGAACGGGAACTCGCGCCAAATTCGCTCGTTCTCGACGTCGGCTGTGGCGGGGGACGGAACCTCGCGTTCCTGAAGGGCCGCGGCCATCGGGTCGTCGGGCTCGACGTCTCTCCCCGTCTGCTCAAGAACTCCGCCGCCAAAGTCGGTCGCACGTCGCTCGTTCATGGAGACGCAGTTGCGTTACCGTTTTCTCCCGCCAAATTCGGAGCCGTGCACAGCGTGGCCGTCGTTCACCACCTGCCGAGCGAAGAGGAACGTCGCGAAAGTGTCCGGGAGATCGCTAGGGTTCTCCGTCCCCGAGGCACCGCTCTTCTCAGCGCGTGGGCCCTCGAGCAGGATCGATTTCAATCGCAATCCGGTGCGGACCGCCTCGTCCCATGGCGGCAATCCGATGGACGAACCGTCGAAAGGTTCTATCATTTGTTCCGCGCGGCCGAACTGGAGGCGCTGGCCACTCCCGAATTGGCGGTGGTCCGGGCGTGGCGGGAAGGTGACAACCACGTCCTCCTCGCCGCCAAAAGGTAAATGCGGTGAGGCCCGTATGCGTGCGGCGTGGCGGACCCAATCACTGACTTTTTTGCTGCGCTCACGGGAAACTTCCTCTGCCTCCTCGGCGCGATGGCGTTCGGCGTGATGATCCTCCTCCTGATCGTCATTCTATACATCAGGAAGGTCCGCAAGGAATCGTCGTGGGCGTACAATCCGGACAAGCACCTCAAGCTCCGCTGGCGTCGGGGCTGACGAAACCTACTTATCGCCCGCGCGGTTCGCGGCGCCCGTGACTGAGGTCCCGGACGGACTGCACTACACGAAAGATCACGAGTGGGCGAAGGTCGAGGGGAGCCGCGCCCGCGTCGGGATCACCGACCACGCGCAGGATCAGCTGACGGACGTCGTGTACGTCGAACTCCCGCCGATCGGGAAGGTCGTGAAGCAGGGTGAGGAGCTCGGCGTCGTGGAGTCCGTGAAGGCCGCGTCGGAGATTTACGCGCCGGTCTCCGGGAAAGTCGTCGAGGTCAACAAGGTCCTCGAGGACACGCCGGAGCTCGTGAACAAATCCCCGTACGGCGACGGGTGGATGGTCGTCCTCGAGGTCAGTAACCCCGGGGAAGCGAAGTCGTTGATGGCCCCCGCCGACTACCGGAAGCACATCGGCGGCTAGGCCGGAACCATAGGCGGCTCCGCGACCGAGAACAGGTGTCCATGTTTCGGCACGAGCCGGTGGATTGTCGGATCGACCGCGAAGCTGAGCGTCTCGAGCGTCGTGCAGCCGACGAGGTTTTGGTCGCCTAGGATCACGGGAACCCGGAAGCTTCGTCCCTCGACTTCGAGAACAGCGGTTGCCAGGGGAAGTTCGATCTCCCCGCCAACGATGTTGAACAAGCCTCGCGCCTCAGGTCGAATTCCGAGTCGTTCGGCGAGCGTTTGCTCGATCACCGAATGGATGGCGCCCGTGTCGACGAGGACGTGCTGGATCTCTTCGGACCCCGAGGGGCCGTGGACCTTCATTGTGACGAAGACTTCTCCCACCTTCCCTCGCATGCTCAGCAGACACATCAACCATCGGAGTACATGTAACTGTCGCGGCGGAAGGCCTAATACCAACGTCGGGGGTCCGAGGCGCGGGCGCGTAGGCTAGCCTGGACCAGACTGGAGGGCTTCGGACCCTCTGACGGGAGTTCGAATCTCCCCGCGCCCGTCATTTCTTTGATGGGAATCCCTCTTCCTTCCACAACTTCGAGATCTGATCGAGCCCTGAGCGGTACGTTGGATATTGCGGCGCCCATCCGAAGTCCTTCCGGAAACGGGCGTTCGTCGTGACGAAGGAACCCGTCAACACGTCCACGATATAGCGACCGAAGGCGAGCCGCGCCAGGGTCTTCGAAGCGTGTCTCGGCTCGGAAGCTTGGAGTCGTTCCGCCATCGCCGCTAGATAGACCTTGAGGGCAACGGGCTCGTCGTCCACGATGTGCCATGCTCCGCTGCGGGGCCGCTCCGCCGCGTTCACGAATGCGCTGGCCGCGTCGTCCGAGTGGATCAGCGACCACACGTTCGTCCCGGGTCCGATCATTGTGGGCTTCCGCGCCGCGAGGGATTCGGCCATGATTCGGGTGTGCCATGCGTCTGCGCAATAGAAAGCTCCGAACCGGAGCGCGCCGGCCGCGAACCCATCACGCTCGCCCGCTTCCCGGGCGATGCGTTCCCCGTCCAAGGCGGATGCGAGCCTCTCATCGTTCGAAGGCGCCGCGTCCTCGCTGTATGAAGTGCCGTCCGGATTGCCCACGGCCCATGCGACGCTCTCCTGGAAGAACGCGTGCGCACCGACCTTGGCGGTTGCCTCGACCAGGGCCTTCGTGCCCTCCCGACGGATCCGATCGTTCATCGCCCAATCCTTCGCGGACGTCCGGAGTTTCACCGGAATCGCGGTCGCGGCGCGGATTACCACCTCGGAACCTGCGGCCGCCTTTACGAGCGAGGCTGCGTCGAACAAGTCCGCGTGACGGGGTTCGCCGCCGAGGGAGCGGATGAGCTTGACGTTCTCCGGATTCCGCGAGAGGCAGAGGACCGTGTGGCCGTTGGCGGTGAATTGCGCCACGACACGCCGTCCGAGGACGCCGGTCGCCCCCGCCACGAAGACCTTCATTTCGGCTTCACCTCCGGGAGGAACTTCGCGTAGCGGGTTTCGAGCGATTGGCGGTGCTTGAGGTACGCCTCCTCCTCCAACTCCCCCGCCGCGAGCTTGCTCTCGAGCGCGTCACACATTTGGCGGTATTCCCCCGCCATCCCCTCTCGATATTCCCGAAGAAGCGCCTCCGTCCGCGAGATCAGCTCCTGACCCCGCCCGCTCAGGCGGTACACGATTCGCGGCCGTCCACTTGTCGGGATGACCGCGCTCCGATCGACGAAGCCCCAACCATACAATTCCATGAGCTGCTTGTCGACGCCCTGGCGGCGGAGCTTCAACTTCTTCGCGAGATCTTCCGGATGGTCGACGCCCTTCGCGAGGAGCGCGAGGATACGCTGGCGGCTCGGCGAAGCGAGGACCTCGAGGCACGCGAGCACCGCGTCGTCCACGAGGGCCGCGTACTCAGTTCGGTCTATTTGAGGTTCATTCCCGGCGCGGGCCTTTTCCCACCTTCGGGTTGATGCCGCCAATCCAGAGGTTGCGCCGTTCTAATTTATTCTTGACGCTTGTATAAATATCGCCCAGGATATACGACGGTCCAGAAGGTGGCACGAATGATGTCGGACCGAATTCCCATCATGGCGGAACTGATGAAGGCGATGCAGAAGAACCTCCTGCGCGACGTGGCCGTCCGCACGAAGTGAGGGACGCGGATGGACAAGGAGGAACTGCTGCGCCGGCTCGAGGAGCGTCTCGCGCGCGGCGAGATCGGCGAGCGGACGTACCTCGACATCAAGGCGCGCTACGACGCCATGCCCGAGGCGTCCGCCGCGCCCGGCGTCTCCACGCCGCCGGAGCCGCCGGAAGCGCCGACGCCCCCGACGCCACCGGAGTCGCCTCGCCATGCGGGGCACGCGGGCCATCCGTTCCGCAACGGCGATTTCGAGAAGATGATCGAGAACACAATTGAGTCCGCGATGGAGCAGGTCGCCGCCAGCCTCGATGCCGCGTTCGCGAACAAGGACGAGGCGCGTCGGCGGATGGACGAGGTGAATCGCCGCGTGCAAGAGGCTATGAGCAAGATCGGGCCCCGCATCGAGGAGGGCGGGAAGGTGTGCGTGATCCGTGGCTCCGGCACGGTGCCGGGGGGCAGTGGCACGGTCAAGGGTGACCTCCTCGCAGACGAGGCCCACGTGTCCGGCGCGTGCGTGATCGAAGGGCGATGCGTCGGCGAGGAGTTCCACGCGTCGGGCCGCGCCGACATCGCGGGGGACGTCCAGGTCCAGGAGTTCCACGTCTCCGGGCGGACGAACGTCGGTGGCGACCTCCGGGCAGAAGACATCTCCGTCTCCGGATCCGTGGCCGTTGGCGGGGACGTCCTCGACGCGGAAGATGTGGTCTTCGCCGGGTCCGTGCGGATCGGCGGCGACGTGAAGGCGGAAGACTTCTCGAGTCGGGGTCAGTTCCAGATCGGCGGCGGCATCGAGGCCGAGGACGTGGACATCCGGTTGGCGGGTTCGTCGAAGGTCACGTCGATCAAGGCGAACGACCTCGAGATCCGGATCGGCGAGCGGGGCGCAGAGCTCGTCGCGGACACGATCGAGGCCGAGAACGTGTACCTCGAGGGGACGCGCGCGGGCCTCGTCCGCGGCCATCAGGTCCGGCTCGGTCCGCACTCCACCGTCCACACCGTCGAGGCGGACGAGCTCGAGGTCCACGAGACCGCGACGTTCAAGGAGCGCCGTCCGCGGTCGGCGTGAGGCACAACGGTTTTATCGCGTGGTCGTGCTCCGCCAGACGACATGACCGAGGTCGTCATCGCGAGCGCGGTTCGCACGCCGATCGGGAAATACGGGAAGGGGCTGCGCGACATCCCGGCGCCGCGGCTCGGGGCACGGGTCGTCCGCACCGCCATCGAACGCGCGGGAATTGTCCCGTCCGAGGTCCACGAGGTGATCCTCGGAACGGCGATTGCCGCGGGTCAGGGCCAGGCTCCGGCCCGCCAGTCCGCGCTGTTGGCGGGGGTCCCCGAGGACGTGGGCGCGGTCACGGTGAACAAGGTCTGCGCCTCCGGGATGAAGGCGGTCACGATCGGGTTCGACGCGATCCGCGCGGGCCACGAATCGATCGTCGTCGCCGGGGCGATGGAGTCGATGTCCCAGGCCCCGTACCTCGTGAAGAACGCGCGGTGGGGCACGAAGATGGGCCACCAGGAGTTCCTCGATGGCATGGTGTACGACGGCCTCCAGGACGCGTTGGCGGGCTTCCACATGGGCGCGACCGGCGACTGGGTCGCAACGAAGTACGGGATCTCCCGCGAGGACCAGGACCGGTTCGCCCTCGAGTCGCACACGCGCGTCGTGAAGGCCCAGCAGGGCGGGAAGTTCCGGGACGAGGTCGTCCCCGTCGAGGTCGACCGGGATGGGGAGAAGGTCCTCTTCGACAAGGACAAAGGCGTCCGCCCGGACACGTCCCTGGAGAAACTCGCCCGCCTCAAGCCCGTGTTCATCGCAGACGGCACCGTGACGGCGGGCAACGCGTCACAGTTGAGCGACGGCGCGAGCGCGCTCGTCCTCATGACGCGGAACGAGGCGGACGCGCGGGGCGTCAAGCCCCTCGCTCGCATCGTGGACTACGCGACGGGCGGCGTGAGGCCGGAGGACGTGATGGAGGCGCCGATCCCGACCGTGCGGAAGTTGCTCGCGAAGACCGGGAGGACGATCGACGACTTCGACCTCGTGGAGCACAACGAGGCGTATGCGTCCGCGTCCCTGGCGGTGAGCAAGACCCTGGGCATCCCGAGGGAGAAGCTGAACGTCCACGGCGGGGCGGTCGCGCTCGGCCACCCGATCGGTTGCTCGGGCGCACGGATTATCACGACGCTCCTCCACGCGATGAAGGACCGCGGCGCGGAGCGCGGACTCGCGACCCTCTGCCTCGGCGGCGGCAACGGCATGGCGATGATCGTCGAGCGGGCCTGAGGCGAACCCTTTTCTCGCCCCGCGTCTCTCAATGACGGATGGCGGGAGGGGGTGCGTACGTGCTCGGCCGGAGGGAGCGCCTGTGGCGGCGGACCCGCCTCGGCCTCCTGCTCAGCGCGGTCGGCCTCCTCGTCTCATGGATCCCGATCGTCGCGGTCCTCGGCGCGATCTTCCTCAGCGTCGGGTCGACGTTCCTGTTCCTGGGCGCACGGGCTGCGGGCCGCAAACACGAGGTCGCGGTCGTCGTCGCGTATCTCGTCCTCACGGTGGCGGGCGCGATCATCGGCGTCCTCCTGAGCGCCTTTCTGCTGCAGGCATACGACGCATCCCAGCGCGGCCTGCCGTTGAGCGACCTCCGTGGAACCGCGGCCCTCATGCTGTGGGCCTCGTTGCCGGCGTCCTTCGCGCTCACGGCGGGGCTCGTCCTCCAAGTTGCATTCCTCGTGCCCCGCGAGCGGTGGCGTCTCATGTCCGTGCTCGCAGCGGCTCTTGGCGTGACCGCCACCGCGGCGACGTGGCTTGCGAACGCGGACGTCGCAGCGCTCGGGTTCGCGCCCGTCCGTGCGTCGGCGATCGCGGACTTTCTGATCCGCGTCTCCGTGTATCGCATCCTCGAGGCTCCTGCATACGTCGGGCTTGCCCTCCTCTATTTCACCGAACATTGGCGCGCGGCCGCGCCGATTCTGACCCCGTCTCCGGTGGCGGGGCCGAACCCCGAGAACGGCTGACGGCCTATCGCTCCGCGTCTGCGGGTTCCTCTTCCCAGTCGTCGAACTCGCCGACGAGGTCTTGCGGTGGCCCCCGCCGCCATCGCGCGACCAAGCCGATCGCCACGAGCACGAAGATTGCCAAGAACAAGATTCCCGCCATGAGGAGAATGGACGGTCCTTCGGCAGGTTGGAGTCGGATCGTCCCGAGATCGACCGTGGTCCCGTCCGCGCCCGCGAGGCGCTCGTCGAAGGCCGTCGTGATCCGCGTCGGCGCGTACCCCGCCTTCTCGACGGTCAGGTTGTACGTCCCCGCCAAAACGCTCGGAAACACGAACGTGCCGTTCTCCGAGGTGAGCGTCGTCTGGTTGCCAAGGATCACGGTGGCCCCCGCCACGGCGATGTCCTGATCGACGACGCGACCGATGACCCGTCCGCTCCAGGATGCGGTTGTGAAGGCAAAGGCGTATGGAGGGGACAGGGCGAGTCCGGCCGCGTTCTGCGCGAATTGGCTGACCGAAACGCGGTATCGAATGCCGAACCCGAGGGTTGTCAGAGGGCGGAAGGACACGGTGTGATTCACCGCGTCCCACGCGAAGCCGCCAACGGGAATTCCCGGAGCGGTGGGACCGCTCGCGTTCGCGAGGGAGATCGCGCCGTCCGTCCTCGCCGCGTCCATGGAGTCGTCGAACGTGATCGAAAGATTCGGCGTGCGGTCGATTCCCGTGTCGCCGTCGCTCGGGATCGTCGCGACAATGCGTGGCGGGGTCGTGTCGGGCTGGGGACGCGTGCGGAACGTCGATCCGAAGGCGGTCCCGAGCCGATTGCCGCTCACATCCGCGGCGGTGGCGGCGATGGCGACATGGACAAGGTGCCCGCCGGGGTGTACGCCACGACGTCCCCGCCAGGACCCCAGACGAACGATCCGTCGGCTCCCGTCCACGTGCGCACCGCGTCCCAGAGGGAGAATCCGTCCTCGACCGTCGTCGCGTTCATCGCCTCGCTGAAGGTGGTCGTCACGCCCGTCGTCTCTCGCACGTCGGTCGCTCCGTTGGCGGGATTGATTCCTACGACGGTTGGCGGGGTGAGATCCCTCGTCTCGATCGCGAACGACCAGACGACATCGTCCTGCGGGCTTCCGTCCGGGGTGCCGTCCCCATTCCCGTCGAGCGGATTCCCCGCGGGGTCGCGAGCGATGGCGGCCCTGAGGGTGACCGTAATCGACGCGGAGAACGGGAGGTTCTGGAACGGGTCGAACGACGCGGTGTCGTCCGGGAAGGCGCGCCCCGACCAACCGAACGCTCCCGCGGAACGGTTCCACGTGCCGGTGCCGTCCGT
>VBMQ01000013.1 GCA_005878375.1 Methanobacteriota archaeon
CCCTCCTCATGACGCCGGTCGTGGTGAAGACGTGCCGCACGCTGAAGGTAAACGCGGTCCCGTTCCTCGTCGGGCTGGCGTTGGCGGTGAACATCGGGAGTGTCGCGACCCCCGTCGGAAACCCCCAGAACGCATACATCGCGATCCGTGGGCAAATCGGGTTCGCCTCCTTCACCGCCGCGCTCCTTCCGGTGGCGGTCGCGTCGCTCGGCGTCGGGCTCGCGGTCGTCTGGGTCGCCTTCCGCAAGGACTTGGCGGGGACGGTCTCGGGGTTCGACGACGCGCGCAAGGCGGCGCCGGTCGTCCTGCAGCCGCGGGGCCTCGCCGTGACCATTGCCGTCCTCGCCGCCACCGTCGCTGCGTTCTCGTTGAGCCCACCGGATGTCCTCCCGTACGCCGCACTAGCGGGAGGCTCCCTCGTCCTCCTCATCCTGCCTGCGCTCGCGCACACGACCCCTCGCACACTGTTCGAGAAGGTCGATTGGTCCGTGCTGATCCTGTTCCTCGGGCTCTTCATCGTGATGAAGGGAGTTGAGACGTCCGGCTTGCTGACCCTCATCGAGGACGCCTTCGGAGGAGCGGGCGCACAAGGCGATCTGTGGCGGCTCATGGGCTCGTCCGCGGTACTCTCGAATCTCGTGAGCAACGTGCCCGCCGTTCTTCTCCTCACGCCGCTTGTATCCGCGTCCCCCGTGGCCTCCCAGAGCCGGCTTTGGCTCGGGCTCGCGGCGTCCTCGACGTTGGCGGGGAACGCGACAATCCTCGGCGCCGCCGCGAACATCATCGTCGTCCAGGTCGCGGCGAAGGCAGGGGCCGAGGTCTCGATGAAGGACTTCGTGAAGGCGGGCCTACCGACCGCGTTCTTCACGCTCCTGATCGCGGGGCTCCTGCTGTCGCTCTAGTCGCGCGGCGAAACGTTTTGAGGCACCGAACGCTGTCGCAATCCGTGGACGAATCGCCCAACAGCACGTTCGTTCGGGGCCCGATGCGCGAGGTCGCGATCGAGGGCGCGTGTCCGCTCTGCGGCCTACCCTCCTTGGTCTTACGCTCCCTCCCGCTCGAGATTCCGTACTTCGGAGACGCGCTCCAGACCACGGTGCTGTGCGAATCCTGCTCCTTCCGTCACGCGGACCTCATCCTCACGACCGAGAGGGCCCCGGTCCGATACGAGCTCCGGTTGGAGTCGGAAGCAGACCTGGACGCCCGGGTCGTGCGCTCGTCGTCGGGAACGATCCGCGTTCCCGAGCTCGGGGTCGCGGTCGAGCCGGGGCTCCGCGCGGAGGCGTTCGTGTCCAACGCGGAAGGCGTACTCCGGCGTGTACGGGACATCGCGGGGTTCGGGTTTCGTGCGGCCGAGACGCCGGCGGCCCGGCGCAAGGCGCAAGCCGCGATCGCCAAAATCGAGGCGATGATCGATGGCCACCGTCCCTTCACCCTCATTGTGGAGGATCCCACGGGGAACAGCGCAATCCTTCATGACCGCGCGATAAAGACAATCCTCACGGAACGGCAGGCGCGGCGTCTGAAACGTGCGATGCCGGAGTTCCGGGTCGCCGACTAAGTATCGCGCTTCACGGTGATCGGGATCACGCCCTTCGCGAACTCGACCTGCGCGATTTCGATGGGGTCCACGACCCCCGCCGGGACATCCAGCAAGATCGGCGCGCCCATGGAAATCTGGAGCGCACGCGCCCCGATAATCCGCGCGCGCTCGAACCGGGTGTAGCGGACGACCTCGCTTTCGGGCACGGACGGACCCCCGGAGGACGGCTCGCCTTCAACGCCATCCCGTTCTTTAAAGTAACGAGAGGGTCGGAGCGATCGAGGAGCGGGAGACGGTCACCGATTGACGGCCCGGACTCGCACCTTTCGAGATCGGCACCGGGGGCAGGCATCAACCTTGACGGCGGAAACGAACATCCCGCACCGATCGGGACCGCGGCATAGCACCTCGTAGAGGACCTCGGCCGCCATCGGTCGCCCCAACGATCTCCGACCCAAAAAAGGTCCCCTTCCAGCGGTAAGAATCGCGGGCGATACTTGGCCCCGAATTGTCTTATATACTGGACTCCACGAAAGCTAGAGTTTCGGTCCCAAACTCTACGCGGAGTAGACCTTCATGAGCCCCCCCGACCCACGGAAGGCCCTCGAGGCCCTTGCCAGCGAGCACGGCCTCCCGATCCTGCGCTTCCTCCGCGACCGGGACTGGACCCTCGCGAGTCAAGTCTCCGAGGCGCTGGGGATCCACACGACGACGGCGAGCAAGCACCTCACCGCCTTCTACGACGCGGGGTTTCTCGCCCGGCGCGAGCACCCGGCCCGCCGGCCCACGCACGCGTACCGCCTGAAGTCCCCGGTCATCCGCTTGGAATTCGACCTCGCGGAACGCGTCGAGTCTTCCGATGCGGTCGCGCTCGGTGCGGCGTTCTTCGAGGCCCTCATGGAGGCGCTCGAGCACGTCGGCGGTGCCCGCCTGACCGGAGATCTGGTCACCCGCGCCCTTGGCGGCGGGGATTGGCGCCCCGCCCTCGGCGCCCGACTTTCCGCGATAGACGATCCGAGGGCGGCGTTCCTCTCGCTGATTGGCGACACCCGCCAATCCCTCGCGAACCTGGTCGGCCACGCGACGGCGGATCGACTCGTCCGAATGGCGATGGAACGCGCGGCGGAGGGCCGCGCGGACCTCGTGGCGGCGATCGGTCTCCCGGAGGCGATGCCGTGATCGTGCGACCGGGCACGGAACGGCTCGTCGCGCCGCGGACGCCCACCGGCATTGAAGGGTTCGATCGGCTCGTCCAGGGCGGCTTCCCCCGCGGCAGCGTGAACCTCATCGCAGGCCCGGCGGGGAGCGGGAAGACCCTCTTCGCGATCCAGTTCGCGCACAACGGCGCCACCCTGTTCGACGAGCCCGCCGCGTACCTCGCCCTCGAGGAGAGCCGGGACAGCGTCGACCGCGTGATGGCGGGCTTCGGCATGGACCTCAAGGGGCTCGAAGAGGCCGGCAAGTTCTTCCTCATCGACCTCGGCGCGATCCGCGCGGGGAGCTCACGGGACGGCGTGGCGGTCGGCCTCCGCGACCTCGAGGACTTCCTCCGAAGCTGCATTGCGTCGACCCAAATCCGACGCCTCGTCGTCGACTCCGTCTCCGCGATCGCGCTCCACTACCGGAGCCCCGCGGACCTCCGAGAAGAGATGTTCGCCTTCACGCGTTTCCTCCGGGACACCGGGGTGACCTCACTCCTCATCACCGAGGCCCCGGAGGGAGGTCGACTGACCCGATTCGGAGTCGAGCAGTTCCTCGCCGACTCCTTCCTCCATCTTGCTCTCGAGGACGTCAAGGGCGAGCTCCGACGGACGCTGACCGTCCGCAAGATGCGGTTCACGAAACATGACACGGGGAAGCACCCCGTCCACGTGACGAGGGAGGGCCTCGTCGTTTCGGAGGAGCGGGTGACATGAGGATCCCCTCCGGCATCCCCGGGTTCGATGCGCTCGTCGAAGGCGGCCTCCCGAGCGGGAGCGCGATCGTCGTCCAGGGGCCCGCGGGGCGCGAGAAGGACACGTTCCTCCTGCAGTTCGTCGCGGAGGGGCTCCGGCAGGGCGCCGCGGTGCTCGTCGTCCTCTCTTCCGTCTCCCCCGCAAAATACGAGATGGACCTGCGCGAAGCGGGCATTGACGTCGACGCGGCGATCCGGGAGAACCGCCTCAAGTTCGTCGACTGGTTCACGTACAAAGAAGAGGCCGTCCAGGACGTCGAGGCGGACGGACCGACCTTCCGCGCTTCGATTGACCTCGCGAACGTCGGCATCGCGATCTCGCGGGCAATCGCCGCGCTCCCCCGGGACTCGGAGAAGCGTGCGGCCGTCGAGGTTCTCTCCCCCGCACTCAGCGTGTACGACCTCGCGAACGTCTACGGATTCGCGCAATCCACGAAAGCGAAGCTCGAGCGGTTCGGGTTCACCTCGGTCTTCGTCCTGGAGAAGGAGATGCACGACGAGAGGACCCTATCCTCCCTGCGACAGCCGTTCGACGGGGTCGTCGACATCGAGCGGGTCCGCGAGGGGGACCAGCTCGTGCGAAAGCTCGCGGTCCTCTCGCTGAAGGGCACGGCCGCCCAGTCGAAGTATGTACCCGCCGACGTCGGAGCGGACCGCATCCTGCGCGTGTCCGCAATCTCGGAGCACGAGCGAACCTTGCGGAAGCAGGAAGAGCTGATCAAGTCGAATCCGAAGGACCCGAAGCTGTGGCTCGCGACGGCCCGGAACCTGAAGTCGATGAGCGAGAACGAGCGGGCGCTGAAGTGCGTGGACGCCGCGCTCGGGCTCGACGACCGCGACATGGACAGTTGGCGGTTGAAGGCGGAGATCCTCGAGGCGATGGGCCGCAAGGACGAGGCCGCGAAGGCACGGGCCCGAACAATCGCACTTGCGCCGCCCGAGAAGAAGGAGGACGCGGCGACCCGCCTCCTGTCGGTCGTCGAGGCGAAGCTGAAGGAGAATCCCGGGGACGCGGACGCGCTCTTCGTGAAGGCCGCCGCGCTCGCACAGAAGAACGCGGACGGGGACGCGATCAGCGCCCTTGAGACGCTCGTGGTCGTCGACGAGACGTACCCGGGCCTCTGGGTCTTGAAAGCGAAACTCCACGCCCGCCGGGGAGAGACAGACAAGGCGAAGGAGTGCCGCCTCCGCGCGCAAGACGCGGACCGCCGCCAAGAGCGACTCGCGCGCGAGCGAGAAACCCTGCGGGCGGCCCCCGTGCCATCGGAGGTTACGTTCGAGTGCCCGCAATGTGGGGCCGCCGTCAGGGAGCATGACGCGAGTTGCCCCTCCTGCGGCGTCCAGTTCGAGGAGGTCGAAGCGACCGCCCGCGAGAGCTCTCCCCCCGCCGCAAGGCCGGAAATGCCCCGACGGGGCATGACGAACGGGTTGGTCCGTGAGGCTGCTCGGGGCCCCGGTCGCACGAATGGTCTCGTGAACGGCACGAAGGGCCGGACGAACGGGCTCGTCAATGGGACCCGTGGCCGCACGAACGGACTCGTCAACGGGACGAAGGGCCGGACGAACGGGTTGGTCAACGGCACCCGAGGACGGACGAACGGACTCGTGAACACGGCGCCGGGAAGGACGAACGGCGTGACGAACGGGCTCGTGAACGGTCTGATGTCCCTCCGATCGGGGATGACGAACGGGCTCACGAACGGGTCCGGCTTCACGAACGGCCTCGGGTCGCAACGATACAGCCGCGAGCTCCAGCGAAATCGTTGGAAGATCTTCCTCATCCCGATCGTGGCGGCGGCCCTCGCGGCGCTCCCGTTCTTCAACGCGGACATCGGGCGAGGCGGCGGTGTGCAGATCGACGGCCAGTTCGCGGACTGGTCCGGAGCTCCGGGCCAGACGTTTGCCGTTGTCGTGGCGAATCCCAATATCCAACTCACCCGCGTCGCCCTCATCAATGAATCCGACTCCGTGTTCCTGCTCGCGCAGGTGCAAGGGCAGATCCTGGCGGGCGGCCCGAACCCGCCCGGTCTGATGGACACCATCTACGTCTTCGCAGACATGGACCGGAACGCGAACACGGGGTATCCGATCCAAGGCCTCGGTGCGGATTGCCTCCTGCAAATCCGAGGCAACGGCGGGACGATCTACAGCGCGACGCTCTTCCGATTCTCGCAGTCCATCGCGGACCGCCGGGATTGGCGGGGGTGGGCCGACGCGGCGCCGATCGACGCGGCCGCGGCGGGGAACCGCCTCGAGCTCGGCGTGAGCTGGCTCGTGCTTGACGAGCATGCCCGGGCACCGATCCTCCTCGTCGCGACCCAAGCCTGGAACGGGGACACGGATTTCGCCGACCTGCACCTAAGCCTCACGCCGGGGCTCGTGCGCGCCGTTCAACACTCGGTTGCCCCTGTCGTGCTTTCCGGCGCGAACGCGCCTCTCCTCCAGGTCGATCTCACCGCGGTCGGTGGGCCCGCCGCGATAGGAAGTCTCACGATCGACATCCTTGGTACGGCTCCCCTCTCGGACATTGCCTCCCTCCAGCTCGTCGACGCCACGGGCAAGCCTCTCGCCCAAAGGACGCCCATCGGCCGGACGGTCACGTTCACGTTCCCCGCCGAGACGATCGCAGTGGGCACGACCGCCGCCTGGACGGTCTCCGCCTCCGTCTCGGGCTCGAGCCACGGGACCCTCGGCGCGAGCGTCGCGAAGTACACGGACATCGGGGCGGGCGCCGCGGTCGTGACGTTGTCGACGACGGGGTCCGGAGAGCGCCTCGGGTACGTCGGAGCCGCCCCCGCGAGTCCGCAAATCGACGGCGCGTTCGCAGAATGGACGAATGACACCGCGGACGGCGCGGGGGAGCCGAGCACGAACGGCAATCCGTCGATCGACGTCAGCCGCTTCGGGACCGTCGCGGGCGCGACCAACCTCACGTTCCACGTTGGGCTTCGCGGGCCCGCCTTCGCCGGAACCGTCATCGCGACCGGGACCACGACCGTCCCCGCCACGAACACGTCGGTCGCCGCCGACCGCGATCGCGACACCGTCCCCGATTCCGTCGATCCGTTCCCGGACGACTTCAACAACGACGGGATCCCGGACGCGCAGTCGAACGGGGACGTCGACCGTGACGGGGTGACGGACTACACGGCGGGCGGCGCGGACCTCTGGCTCAACACCACAATCCCGCTCGCGTTCCCCGTCCCCTACGCGGGCCGCAACGTTTCTGTGTTCATCGGCCCCTCCACGGCCCCGCCCTCAATCGGCACGGACGACCTGCGGCTCTTCGTGGACGTGGACAATGTGTCCGCGACCGGATACTACGTGGCAGGGATCGGGGCGGACTATCTCATCGAGGTCCAGGGACGCGAAGGCGCGGTCTCGGATGCGACTGTTTCCGCCCACGCGGGCGCGAATCCGTGGGATTGGCGGTGGACGAAGACCTCGGACCTGACGTTCGCCACGGGACTCGATGATCTCGAGGCAAGGGCGACGGTTACGGCCCTCGTGCCCTCCCCATCCATATACCTCGAAGTATCCGATTGGCGGGGTGGGCAGGATACGTTCGGCATCGGGACTCGTGGTGGCACTCGATCCGCTCCCGTGTTCCCTGGCCCGCAGCCCGCGTTCGTCCCCACCCAGAGCGGCGCGTTCGCTTACACGACGACCGGGACGACCCTCGAAGCTTACGCAAGGGCCACGAGGGGCAAGGAAGACGAACTCGTCCTCCGATACGGCAGCCTCTTCCTCGGGTGGAAGACCACGGGGCTCGGCGGAGAGGATGCCCTCCAGATCCCCGCCAACGCTCCCCTTGAAGCGGCAGGCCGCCACCTCGCGCTTGGCGGGTTCCCCGCGGCGTGGGAGCAGTACGAGGTTGGCGCGATGAGCGTCAAACACAACGTCTGGCTCGCATCCGCCCCGCCAACGTCGAGCGCCTTCGTCGAAGTCCGAGGCGACCTCACTCTCCCCGCCAACGCGACAATCTCCGTTGACGGGCAGCCCGCTACTGGATCGTTCGACACCGCGAGCCCGATCATAATCTCGTATGACGGGAGCACGGTCCGGTTGGAATCGCCCTTCGCATACGAGTCGCGAAATCCCGATGCGCGAGTCGCTGGTCGATACCGGGGACAGGTGGCGGGCTCAATCGTTCACCTCGCGATGGCCGTCCCCGCCTCTTGGGTTCGGGACCCGGCCCGCACGTTCCCTATTGTGCTCGACCCCAGCGCGACCGGGATCATCGACACGACCACGAACTCGGCCCCGGTCGGCGGCCCGCACGAGCGAAACATCTTCTACGACGGGACGAATTTCTGGGCCTTCTACTACGACGGCTCGACGATCTCGTACGAGCCGAGCGCGGACGGGCTGTCTTGGGTGAACACGAAGAA
>VBMQ01000016.1 GCA_005878375.1 Methanobacteriota archaeon
GCATGGCGCGAGAGGCGGACCGGGGTATACGTCACGCTCGAACAGAGTCGCGAGGGCCGCTCGCATCACCTCCGTCAGATGGGACTCGACCCGAAAGATGTCGAGGACCACGTGAGCATCGTCGATCTCGGCATGATCCGGAAGAACCTCGACGCGCGGCAGGAATCCTGGTTCGAGATCTTCCGCATGTACGCGTCGAATCTGAAGCGGACCTTGGGGTTCGACCTGCTCGTGATAGATTCCCTTCCCGTCCTGGAGACGATGGCGGGATTCGCGAACCCGCGCGAAGAGCTGTTCAAACTCTTCGAATGGATCCGGGACTTGGACGCGACCGTCTTCATGGTCCAAGAGATGAGCACTCCGCAGGACCCGTACGGACGGTATGGAGAGGAATTCCTCGTCGATGGGATCATCGCGGTGAAAATGCAAGCGGTGGATGACGCGAATATCCAGCGACGGATCCGCTGCGTCAAGCTTCGCAGCACGAGCCACAGCCCAAACTTCTACACGCTCATCTACCAGAACGGGTTGTTCCAAGTAACGCGCGTTCTGGGCGATTGACGGGAGCGCTCGGGGCAAGCCTTATACCCCTTCCCGCATGTCGCCCGCGGGGGAGGTTACTGCCTCCCTTCTGGCTAGGAGGAAAGTGCCGTGTCCGCTGTTCGTGCAACTTGGTTTGCCTTGGCGTTGGGGCTGCTGTTCTTGATCCCGGTGGTGCCCTCGCAGGGTCCGATGACGACCCCGCCGACGACGCCCGCCGTGGACGCGACCACGGTCCGCGTGATGGTCGACGGGTCGCAGGCCGCAACCCTCGGTTCCGACGTCGAGGTCGTGCAGTCGTACGGCAGTTTCGTCGTGGCGCGGGCGTCGCCCGCCGCAATCGCCCGGCTGTCCGCGCGAGGCTTGACGGTGACGCCAGAGGACACGTATACCCTGCACGTCAACGGATTTGTCTTTGACACGCGCGAAGGCGCGATGGTCCCTGCCGCGTTGGCGGCGGTGCCGACGCCCGGCGTCGCGAGCTACTACCTCGTCCAGTTCGTGGGACCCGTTAAGGCGGATTGGCGGTTCGATATCGAAGGCGTCGGCGCCCGGGTCGCGGGCTACGTCGCGAACAACGCTTACCTGGTGAGGGCGACGGCCGACCAATTGGCGGCGATTCGAACCTTGGCCGAGGTCCAGTGGACCGGGTACTACGAGCCGGCCTTCCGCGTATCCCCCGATCTCCTCACCACGCCGGGGACCGTCACCGTGGACGCCGTGGTCTTCGACGGCGAGCCGGTCAACGCGGTCGTGGCCGCCATGAACAAGCTCGGCCTTCGCTACGTCGGCATCTTCTCCCCGAACCAAGGGATCCTAACGTACGGCGCGTACGACGGGTTCGGACTCGTGCGAGCTCGCCTTGACGCGAGCCTTCTGATTTCAATCGCGCGGCTTCGCATGGTGCGATACATCGAGCCGTACGAAATGCCGCACCTCACGAACTCCATCGAGGCGGCGGTCATGCAGACGAACTCCACGACCCCGCCGCCCGCCGGCTCCTGGCGGGTCTGGGACATGGGGATCAAGGGCGACGGTCAGACGATCGCGCTCTCCGATACCGGGCTCGATTACGACCACTCCCAGTTCCGGCAATCACAGGGCGCGCCCGTGGTCCTCGGCAACGGCGACATCTACAACACGACGAACTTCGGGCGCCGAAAGGTCGTCCGATACCTCACGATGAGCCAATACGTTGGCGTGGATCCATGGACCACCGGATACCCGGACGCGATCCAGGATTCCCCGAACGGCTTCTGCGGTTCCGGACACGGGACGGCGACCGCGGGCTCCGCAGCGGGCGACGACAGCACGTTCACCCCGCAGAGCCCCGAAGACGGCATGGCCCCGAACGCGAAGATCATTGAGATGGACATCGGCGGCGTCGATCAGGCGATGTGCAATGACGTCCTGAGCTACATCCCGAACGACTACGCGACGATGTTTGGCGCGGGATACACGAACGGCGCGCGGATCTTTTCGAACTCCTGGGGCGCGACGTCGGCTGCGTACACCCTTGAGGCCAGCATGGTCGACCGGTTCGTGTGGAACAACCCGGACGCGACGATCCTGTTCGCGAACGGGAACAACCCGCCGAATCCCCTCGTCGGAAGCCCGGCGACCGCGAAAAACGACATCTCCGTCTCCGGCGCATTCGCGTGGACGAACCGCGACAACATGGGCGCGGCGTCGCGAGGTCCGACGACGGATGGACGGCGAAAGCCGGACGTCACGACGTTCTTCTGCACGGGGAACTCCGGTCTCTGTCCGGGCGCGACGGGCGGCACGGCCCTCTCGGACGGGGACCTCAGCACGTTGAACTCCGCTTACAGCCCGTTCGGGGGCACGAGCTACGCGACCCCGGTCGCCGCGGGCTTGACCGCCCTCGTGCGCCAGTACTTCACCGCGGGTTGGTACCCGCGGGGACTCACGGGTGGCCAGGCGATCTTCCCGAGCGCCGCCCTCCTCAAGGGCCTCCTCGCGGCGACGAGCGTCCCGATGGCGAGCGCGTCCGCTTGCCCCGGGAGCGACAACCACTATCCGAACATCGCCCAAGGGTGGGGCCGCGTGTTCCTCGACGAAGGCCTGTACTTCTCCGGAGACACGAAGAAGCTGTTCGTGTCCGACAACCGCCAAGGGATCGCGACGGGCGACACGGTCACCTACAAGGTGCGCCTCGCGAGCCCGGCGGGCAAGTTCCGCGCGTTCCTCGCCTACTCGGACGCACCGGGGATTGAGAACGCGAATCCAGCCCTCGTGAACAACCTGGACCTCGACGTCACCGACCCTGGTGGGACAGAGTATAAGGGGAACGTGCAAGGGACGTGCGGGTCGGGACAGACGCTGACTGGCGGCAGCTTCGACCAGCTCAACAACCTCGAAGGCGTCGTCCGGAACGTCGCGGGCGCCGGGGACTGGACGGTCAAGGTGATCGGCGCGAATGTCCCGATGGGCCCGCAGCGATACGCCCTGGTCATCATCGCGGACTTGGACCGGACATACGGCGTCCTCGAGCTGGACCGAACGGTGTACAGCGAGTCGGACACAATCACCGCGACTGTGACGGACTCCGATGCCGCGAGCGTCAGCGTCACGTTCACGAGCAACACGGAGCCTGCAGGCGAGTCGATCGCGCTCGCGCAGTCGGTGCCGGGCAGCCAAATCTGGCGGGGGCAAGTCCCGACGGCCTACGGCGTGCCGGCCTCGGATGGCCAGCTCCAGGTCAGCTGCGGCGACACGATCATCGCCACGTACAACGACGTCAGCCCGCCGCATGCGGCCGTCGTGACGGCTCGCGTGGACTGCGACTTCCCGATCATCTCGAACGTCCGCGTGACGGGGATCAGCAACTCCGCCGCCACGGTGCAGTGGACGACGGACAAGCCGGCCGATAGCTTCGTGAATTACGGCCTGACCGTCGCGTTGGGAACGACGGCGTCGGATCCGACGTTCACGACCGCACACGCGGTGACCCTCAACAACCTCGCGACTGCGACGCAGTACTACTTCGATGTCTCGTCGACCCGCACGGGCCACAAGACGACGGACGACAACGGCGGCCGCCACTACGCTTTCAAGACCGCCGCGAAGGCGGAAGTCTTGCTCGTCATCGGGGACGCGAGCTTCTCTGCCGAACGGCTCGAGATGGACCGCGACGCCCTGCGATCGTCCGGGTGGTCGTTCAACGAGTGGCAGGTCCCGGTCTCCGGCGACCCGCCGCTCACGACCCTGCAGACGTACAAGGCCGTCCTCTGGGAAGTCGGACTCGAAGAGTACCCGCCCCTCCCCGACGCGACGTCTGCGATTCTGAAGACGTACGTCGACAATGGAGGGCGCTTCTACATCGACGGCCACGACGTCGGCTGGGCCGCGTGCGATGGCGGGTCTGCCTTCTTCACGCCCGCGCGCTGCAACTTCGTGAACAGCGTCCTCAAGTTCAACTACGCGACCGATCCGCAAACCGTCGCCCAGGAACGAGGGCAGGCTGCGGACCCCATCAGCGGTGGCTACACCGCAGGTGTCACGTACGTGCCCCACCGCACAGGTGGTGCCGCAGACGAAGGGACCCTCCTGAACATCGGCGGGACGACGACCTACGTGTGGCAGACCACGACGGGCGACGCGATCCAGACGGACGCGGTCAAGTGGATCTCATCCCTCGCGAACGGGACCGCGAACCCCGGCTGCATTTGGTGCGGCGCGCCGAGCCGAGTCGCGTTCTTCGCGTTCGAGTTCACGGGCCTCAATTACGTGCCGGGCGTCTACAACAACGCCGCCCGGACCGACATCATGAACAAGACGATCATTTGGCTCCTCGGGCGGGCTCCCCCGTTTGTGCGGGTCTCGTCCCCGAACGGCGGCGAAGTCATCTCCGCAAGCCCGATGGTCGCGACGTGGTCCCACTCGCCAGGATTGGGCTCCCAGGAAATCTGGTACAGTCAGGACGCGGGGCAGTCGTGGTATCTGCTGAAGAGCGTCCCGGCAGGGAACAACTCCGATCCCATCGATGTCTCGGACGTGAACCTGTGGCCATGCGGGAATCGCTACCTGATCCGCGTCGTCGTGACGGACACGGGCACGCCGCCTTTCACGGGGCAGGACGATTCGAACGCGGTGTTCACGATCAACTTGCCGGGGTGCGACATCGTCGGCCCCGTCGTGCGCGCGGGCAGTCTCCGCGTGAGCCCGAATCCGCTCAAGAACAACGTGACCGTCACGATCAACGCGACGATCGACGACTCGCTCACGGGCGGGAGCATCATCAACCAGGCGGAGTACTTCGTTCAGCCGGCGATGCCAACGCCTGTGGACTACGGGTCAGGAACTCCCATGAACCCCGCGGACGGCGCGTTCAATACACCCGTCGAGGCCGTCACGATCCCGAGGGCCGTTCCCGAGGCTTCGGGGACGATACTCACCATCTGGGTCCACGGACTCGACGCCGCGCTCAACTGGGGTCCCTTCGGAGGCGGGAACAGTACGGGCGGGAGCAAGATCGTCCTCGTGATTCCAGCCGTGACCGGCGTGATCCCGAACCCACCCACGGGCGTATCGGCGTCCCTCACCGGTGGGACGTTCGCGGACGTGCGGGTCACTTGGCAAATCCCCGCGGGCCCACCAATCGACAAATTCCAGGTCTTCGTAAGCAACGTCTACGACCCGTCGAAGACGGGCTATTCGCTCCTTCAGGACAACATCGCTCCCACGGCGTCCTCGTGGGACCACGTCGGCGGCGGGAGTGGCAACGCGAACAACTACTTCTACTACGTCTGCGCCGTCGGCTCCGGCGGGCCCGCCTGCAGCGCGACGCAGGCGGCGAAGTTCACCCGCACCCTCGCGACCGCGGGATGGAACCTCGTGTCGATCCCGGTCACGTTGCAGGATGCGAGAACCACCGTCGCCCTGCAGACGTTGTCGTGGCGGACCGCCCGGACGTTCAACCTCTCCGCGCCGGATCAATGGAAGGCGTGGTACACCGCGAAGAACAACGGCGACCTGCCCCTCGTGAGCAGGGGAATGGCACTCTGGGTCGACGTGGTCACCCCGAAGGACTTCACCGTCGCGGGCCAGGTGCCGGGGACGACGACGCTCAACCTCGGCCTCGGATGGAACTTCGTCGGCTACACGGGATTCATCCCCGCCAACGCGAATGCGGCCGCCTCCTTCACGGGTCGCGGCGCCACGCGGCTCCAAGGCTACGTTGCGTCCCCGCAGTACTACCTGACCAACCTCCCACTCGCGACGACGACCCTCCAGCCGGGCAGCGGGTACTGGGTGTACATCACGAACCCCGGCGCGTGGACGGTGACGAATTAGAACGCGGACCCCGCACCGAGCAGGGTCGCCACGAAGATCGCGTAGCCCACAGGGAGCGCTCTCGCGAGCGAAGACCCGAACGCGACGAAGTCCCGTCCGACTTCGATCCGGGTCGCGCACTGCTGGATCGCGACCGTGGTCAGGGCAAGGAACACTCCGAGGGCGAGGTGGAACGTCGGCGGCTTCATCGGAAGCGACGCAATCGTCGAAAACGCCCGGGAGAGGAGGCCGTACAACGCGCCCGTGACCCCGAGCACAACCGGCGCGAAGAACGTCGCGGTCGCCTTCATCGCGTCGACGGTCGGCCGGAGCTCCACGCGAAGGTCACGTTCGAGGGTTTGCAGGTCCCGAAGGTGCGACGCCATCTCGACGATCGCCAGTCCTGCGGTCTCCGGATCTTTGGCGGCGAGGTCGACGACCATGCGGAGCGACGCGCGGACCGCAGCAGAAGGGACGCCTTCGAGGGCACCCCGCGGACCGAACAGCGCCTGCTCTGCAGTCCCGCCAAGCCGGAGGCTCCGGGCGATTTTCTCAAACACCGTGCCTATCGCTGTCCTCCGAAAGCCGTCGGCCATCGCGAGGAGGCTGGCTTCAAGACCTCGGCCCTCGCCGAGGCGGCTCCCCAGTTGAGATAGCGCGTCCGGAAATTCCGCTTCGACCGCCTCGATCGTCTTCGACCTCGACCGGGGTTTCTCCGTGGTCATGAAAAGGGCGAACGACACACCGACGAGGAGCACTCCCACCATCCCTAGAAGGCGAGTGTCATCGGGGAGCAGAACGCCCGCAACAATCATGAACGGGGCGGCCCCGAAGGCGAGGAGGAGTCGCGATCGATTCGCGGGGACGCCGCGGCGGTCATCGGGCGCCGGGCGACGAGACGCGACGTGATGGGCGAAGAGAAACGTGATCGCGGGAAACGCGACGTCTAGGAGGAGGAGCCATGGGACGGGGTTGCCTGGCGGCGGCTCATCGACCCCGATCGACGTCGGGGAGAAGGTCCCGAGGGAGAGGAGTGGAAGCATGGACCCGACGATCAGCGGCAGGAGGACCCCGAGGGCGAACAACGCAGTCATTGGCCCCCGGAGTCCGGCGGCATACTCCCGCCACCGCCGCCGCGTTCCCTCGAACACGAGGTCGCGTGCGCGATCGAGCGACCGGGATAGTCCGTCCCTGGATCCGTCGCGGACCGCCTGGGCGATCCCATAGCATGCGCGCTTGAGCTCCGGATTGGATTCGCCCCACTCGTCGCCGATTCGGGTGAGGGCATCTTCGATACTGCCGCGGGTCCTCATGTGGACGTCCCACAGGGCACGGCGGAGGCGGGCGGCCAACGGCCCCGCCCCATGCTCGGCCGCGAACGCGATCGCGGATTCCAATGATGGACGCACTCGTAGGCTCATCGTGAGATAGGTTGCGAGGGCGGGCCCCTCGGCGATTGCCCTGGAGCGAACCTTCCGCGCTACCGCATCCGGATAGCCCAGAATGAACACGGCGACAAGCAACGGCCCCGCCAGCAGCGGAAGGGCCCATGGGAGGGCACTGCCGTCGGGAGCGCGAGCCGCAATTGCTACGATCAGACCCGCGGGGAGCGCGACGACGAGCGAGACGACGAGAGCGAACGCCCGGACCTCGTTAGGGAGCACCGCCAAACCTGTGAATTCGAGGGCCAGCCTCAATGGGGAATCGTTCCGCTGCCTGCGCTTCCCCATGGTTGCTAGACGAGAATCGGACGCGTGCAGGAGGCGACCGGCCCTGCGGCACCCCGCCACGAAGGGGTCAGCCATGCGTC
>VBMQ01000017.1:0-2030 GCA_005878375.1 Methanobacteriota archaeon
GTTCGCGTCGATCTTGACGATCAGGTCATGGCTCCCGAGGATCTGGAGGCCGGTGGACGCGTGGACTGAGACCTGGAGCTGGCCGGGCGCGATCGTCTGGTTGTACAGGGCACCGAGCCACGTCCCCGGGGCGACGGAGTCCCAGATTGCCACCACGACGCCGGTCGCGGTCGTCTGGCCCGTGTTGTCCAAGGTGACGTTCAGGTTGAACGCCGCGCCCTTGAACGGGCTCGGCGGCGTCCCGCGCGGCGCGATGCTCAGGTCCGGCTGCGTCCGGACGTCGAACAGAGCGTCCGCGAAGTTGTCGCTCAGGTCGAAGTCGTAGTTGTGGTAATCGCCGGGCTGGATCGCGCCGGCGGCGATGACACGAATGCGGATCGTCTGCGGGCCGGGAACGGTCGGCGTCCACGTGACAAAGACCTTCGTGGTCTCGCCGCGCTGCACCGTCTTCGTTACGGCGGATCCGATGAGCGTCGAGTTGTCCGTAAGCCAGACGCTGAAGGACGCGCTCGTCGCGACGGCCGTGCCCTCGTTCGTGACCGTGATTTCGAGGATCACAGGGTTGTTCACGATCGGGACGGCGGGGTTGGTGCCGGTCACGGGGGCGCTCGTGAAGTGGAGGTCAGGCCACGTGAACGCGGTCAGGGTCCGGACCTCGAGATTGTTGTTCTCGGCGAGCTCCTTGACCGCGTTGTTCGGGTCGACGACCGCGGACACGGTCACGGACCCCTCGAACGTCCCCGGTGGGCTCCACACCAAGGTGAAGTTCGTGAAGCCGCCCGCGGACACGTTCAGGGGCCCAGCCTGTCCGATGAGGGAGTTCACGAAGAAGTCGGGCGTGCCGTCCATGACGCCGTCGCGCGGGGAGGCGTCGATGTCGACGGAGTAGAAGTACAGCATGACGTTGCGGGTCACGATCTGGCCGAGGTTCTTCACCGTCGCCTGCAAGGTCAGCGGGTGGGCGATCGGCTGCGAATCCACGTTCGCCCCGTTGTCCCCGTTGAACGCAAGCCGCGTCACGGTCAGGTCTGGCGTCAGGGCCGAGAACGTGAGCGTGATCGTCGCGTTCGCCGTCGCGACCGCGCTCACGAGCCGGTCCGGCTTGCGGACCTGCGACTCAATGAATGCCCACCCGTCGGCGCGGTACGTCGCGCGTACGGACGGCTGGGCGCCGAGTGGGCCGTACCGGTCCTCGGACGCCGCGCGGTACAGGAGTTTACCGGTAGGGATCCCACCGCGCAGGGAGGCGCGGGGTCCCACGCGGTCGTCACCGGGTTGAACCGCCGCACGTCCACGGACGTCGTGGGGTCCACGATCCGCGTTCCCGTGCCGTCGACGGTCTCGACCGTGAGCCACCAGTAGCGGGTGACGTGCGCGGTCTGCGCGAGCATTCCCGTCCACCAGTCCCCCGCCTTTGTCAGGGAGACAGACGTGAGGGAGGCCCACTGCGTTCCGGAGAACACGAGCTGGGCGGTGAGGGCGGCGCTGAACGTCACGTTCCGGATGTCGAAATCCGGCGCGACCTTCGGGGTGATGTCTGAGACAAGCTCGAGCTCGGAGACGCCAGGGAACGTGGAGTCCCACAAGCGGCTCGTCGTGGTCGTGTCCACATGGAGGAGGCTGCCACCAAACGCGTCGCGGCGTAGGGTCGCGCTCGTGCCCCTCGCGGTGACGTCTCCGAGCACCGTCGATCGCGTCAAAGTCAAGGAGCCGCGGCTATACAGCGCGCCCTTCCCCTGGACGTCGAGGTTGAACGTCGAGTCCGTCGCGGTCAGCGTGCCGCCAGTGGCGACGAAAACGACGAGGGGCCAGTTGCTGGTCAGGGTGACGTTCGAGAGGATCAGGTTCCCGCCGGCGAGCACCTTGACGTAATACCGCCCGCACGGCGCCTGGTCCTGGATCATCGCGATGTGCGCGTTGGTGATCGTGACGGTCCCCGTGATCTCAAGGTTGCTCGCGAACGCCTGGTCCGCGTCGATCGTCCGCGGCGGGCCGCCCCAGGTGAGGACCTGGGGCGGATAGACCTGGAT
>VBMQ01000017.1:2036-13354 GCA_005878375.1 Methanobacteriota archaeon
CGTGACGTTGTTGTTCTGCTCGTACAGGGAACCCTCGATGACGCTGTTCTGGGCGTCCACGTTGATGCCGATCGTGTGGGCGCCGCACGTCGCGAACGGAGCCGCGAGCGGCATCGGCGGCGGGACCCACTTCGCCCCGTATACCACCCCCGCCGCGTTCGTCCGCGTTCCGAGGAAGTTCCCGTCGACGAAGAAGTCGTTCTGGAACCCGCTCGTGTTCGCCTGGCCGGCGTTCCGCACGACGGCCTCGATCGCGTCACCGAGCTGGCCGACCCGCGGGTACGGATCCGTCATCGTGAGATCGTTCGGCATCGTCACGAGGTCCGGCGCCGGGTTCACGTGGAGGATCGCAGACCGCAGGTTGTTCGACTTTAGGTACGGCGGAGGCTCAGGGATGAGGTTGTCCGGGTCGGCCCACGCCCACACCGTGTAGTCGCCCAGGGCCGTCGGGGTCCAGGTCACGCTCACGGATGCGCTGATGTTCACCGTCGGGATTGTCGCGATGCCGACGGGGGAACTCCCAGCCGTTGGGACGTCGTTCTGGACGTAGAAGTTGACTTGCACGTTCGAGGCGTTCGTGTCGCCGACGTTCGTGATGCCCGCCTGGAGCGCGACGGGGTTGTTGAGGAAGCCCGGGTCGGGGTTGAAGCTGACGTCCGCCGCCAGATCGGGTCCGAGCGGCGTCACCTGGAGCGGGAAGCCGCGCAGGTTATTCGTCTCGGTTGTGGAGCCCGCGACGCCTTCATAGATTACGTTGTTCGGGTCGACGAAGACGCGAATCACGTGTTGTCCGGCGGTCGCGTTTGTAAGCGTGGTCGAGACGTTCCGGACGTATCCGGCCTGTGGGAAGGGACTGATCACGGGGATCGTGACGTTCGCGAGGCGCGTCACGCCGTCGGAGATCCAAACGAGGATGTTCGCCGCGCCGCCCGCCCCCAGGTTCGCGATCGGGACGCGGATTTGCACGGACTGGCCCGCCTTGGGGATCGCGGGCGTGAACGTCGGCTGGGTCGGTGTGAGGTCTGGGGGGGAGGCGAAGCCGGGCGGCGGCATCATGACCTGGACCGCCTTCGAGGCGTCTGCGAGGTCGAACGCGGGGTACGCGGAGAAGGTGACCGAGCCCGTGCCGACGTGGGGCGCCCATGTGGCGGTGAGCGCGAAGGCGCCGACAAACCGCGAGTTCGGCATGGTGGTGCTGTCGATCCAGTCCGAGAGGAGGGGCATGTGGGCGATCCCGTCCGCGCCCGTCACCCGCCAAGTGCCGGCGGTCTTGCCCATGTAGTTCAGGATTGCGATCGGCGGGTCGTTCCCGTTGCCATTGTCACGGAACGTGGCGGGCCCGGTCTGCGAGCCCGTGAAGTCCGCGGTGACGGTCGCCCCTGGCACGGGAACCGAGTTCGAGTCGACGACCACGACATCCGCCCACCGGTACAGGTCCGCCCGGGTCCCGGCGACCGCGACGATTGCGGGGGTGTACTGATCCTGCGTGAGCGGGTTCTCGGAGGTGTCGACGCTCACTCCATACAGGTAGGCGTTCGAGCCCCCCGCCAACGTCAGGTTGTTCTTCAGGAAGACCCCGAAGAGGGTCGAGGCGAAATCGACGCCCAAGAACGTGGGATCGATTGGCGGGGATCTCCGAGGAACCCGGTCTGGTTGTTCTCGTACAGGGAGTCGACCCGGGAGGCGTAGAAGTTCACGAGGCTCCCGTCGAACGTCAGCCCGGGCGCGTCGTCGTTGTCCTCCTCCGCGGCGGACTTCCCGCTGGCGCTGAAGAAGACCTTGTGCACGTCCGTCGCCGTCCGCGTGATGAGGCTGCCCTGGGAGAGGGTGACGGTTGCCCCGGACGTCGAAGCGATCGTCCCGGGGAAGGCGAACGTGGAGCCCACGGCCGTCAGGGTACCGGAGATCGTCACGTCGAGCTTCAGGTACGGGTTCACGAGCTTCGGCTCCGTCCACACCGTGCTGCCGGTCAGGGTGAGGGATCCGCCCGCGGAAACGGCGATGGCGTACGTGTGGGTCGTGTCCTCGACGAACTTGAGCCCGCCGTTCGTCAACGTGAGGCTGCCGGTGCCGGCGATGTTGAGGTTGCCGTCCATCACGATCGTGATGCCCGTGCACACTTCGTTGTCGAAGGCGCCGATGTTCCAGTCGCCGGGGGTCGGCGCGCCACTCCGGGAGCAGTTCGCGGCCCGCGCCGGGCCCGCGAACGCGGCAAGCCCGGCGATCAGCGTCACGCCGGTGAGCCACACGACGATCAGACTCGGCGCCTTCTGCTTCAGAGCACGTGCGAACGACATCGGGTTGCCTCCACGCCCAAACCTATCGAGAGAGAGGGGCCTTCGCGGAACGAGCCCGGATTGCGATATTTATACCTGATTGACCGATTACCTTTTCCCGGGCCGGATGTCGGCGGCGGAGCGCTGGATGACGCGGCAGAGAGCTCCGACGCCGGGAACGCTTAAGGCCGGGCGGCGAATAGGGACCGAGGATTCGAGTTGACAGAGCGGTACGACGTCGTCGTCGTGGGCGCGGGCCCCGCAGGGAGCCTCACGGCGCGGTACGCGGCCGCGGGCGGCGCACGCACGCTGCTGATCGAGAAGCGGCAGGAGATCGGCTCGCCCGTGCGGTGCGGCGAGGGCATCGCCCGCCACTTCCTCGACGAGTGCGCGATCGCGTTCGACAAGAAGTGGGTCGCGCAGGAGGTGAGCGGCGCGAAGGTCGTGTCCCCGAACGGGTCCGCGTTCAAGATCGACGAACGGTACGCGGGGAACGAGGTCGGGCTCGTCCTCGAGCGGGACGCGTTCGACAAGGCGCTCGCGAAGGACGCGGCGAAGGCGGGCGCGGACGTGTGGGTGAAGACGAGCGCGGTCGGCCTCCTGAAGGACGACGGCACCGTCACCGGCGTGCGCGTGAAGCGCCTCGAGGAGGACATGAACATCGAGGCCGGGTGCGTCGTCGCGGCGGACGGGTTCGAGTCCCAGGTCGGGCGGTGGGCGGGGATCAAGACGCTGATGAAGATGGCGGACATCACGGGCACGCTGCAGTACCGGCTCACGAACATCGAGCCGGACCCGGACTTCCCGCACTACTGCGAGTTTTACCTCGGGAATCAGGTCGCGCCGGCGGGATACGTCTGGGTCTTCCCCAAGGACGAGTGCACGGCGAACGTCGGGATCGGCGTGTCCCTGGATCGGCTCAAGAGCAAGATGGATCTCAAGATGTATCTCGACCGCTGGATCGAGAAGGACCCGCGGATGAAGCACGCGCAGTTCCTCGACATGGTCACGGGCGGGGTGAGCACATCCCCGCCGATCGCCGAGACGGTCCGGAACGGGATCGCCGTCGTCGGGGACGCCGCGCGGATGATCGACCCGATCACGGGCGGCGGGATCGGGAACGGGTGTCGCGCGGGTCGGATCCTTGGCGAGGTCCTCGCGACGTGCGCGGAGACCGGGGACTACTCGAAGGAGGCCCTGCAGCCGTACGAGAAGGGGTGGCGCGCGGAGCTCGAAGAACCCCTGTGGCGGAACTGGATGGCGAAGAAGACGCGACGTTCGACAAGATCATCTCCACCCTCGCGACCGCGAACCTGACGAAGCTGTCCGTCCACACGATCCTCAAGGTCATCAAGGACAAGCACCCCGAGCTCGTGAAAGAGTTCGAGGACATGATCTGAGGGGCGGCGATTTCGGTCAATTACTCGAAAGACTTAGGTCAACTACACGGAAGCATTCCTCACTCCAAAACCGGTTTCGGTCAATTGCTCGAAGACAATTCACCCCCTCACGCTAGAGGCGAAGAATCCGGCCGAGCCATGCCTCGGTCACAACGGGGACCAGGCCGTTCGAACGGAGGAACCCACAAAGGGCCTCCAAGTGACCCTTCGTCACGAAGAGGACGGATTGTCCCAGGTACCGCACCCCTTCGCGATGAACGAACCCCGGATAGGTGTAGAGCTTCCCGTCCACGTGCGTTTTGTCCCCATAGACGAAGCGGCGGACCCGGCCAGACTGCGCCCGATCCCTGCTGTTCACGTCCCAAGTAACGACGAACCCCGTGAGTCGCGTCGTCCGTTGGGTCCTCGCGCGTCGGACGGAGGCCTGATGGGTCACGTTTCGAGCAATTGACCGAAACGCCATCAACTTGGTGCGTGGATGTAACAGAAAGGAGGCCGAGTGCCCTTGACGTTTTAATACGCACCGCCAATACCGCGGCAGATGGGCTACTCACGCCTCCCAGACCTCACCCCCAAAGACGACGGTAAGGAGGTCTCCGTGGCGGGGTGGGCCGAGGACATCCGCAACCTCGGCGGCATCGCGTTCGTGATCCTCCGTCAGCGCGAAGGCACGCTCCAATTGGCGGTGCGGAAAAAGGACTACCCCCAAGTCTTCGAGGCCGTCGCGAACCTCACGCGCGAATCCGTCATCGCCGCCAAGGGCGTGCTGAAGGCGAACCCGCAGGCGCGGAACGGATGGGAGATCGTGCCCTCGTCCCTCGACGTCCTCAGCGGGGCAGAGGCGCCCCTTCCCCTCGGGGTCGTCGACAAGGTCGGCGCGGACATGGATACGCGCCTCGACAACCGCGTTCTTGACCTTCGCAAGCGGGAGCGGCGCGCGATCTTCCACGTCCGTGACCTGATGCAGCGCGGGATCCGCGAGTATCTCCACCGCCAAGGGTTCGTCGAGGTCCATACGCCCAAGCTCTCCGGCGCGGGCGCGGAGGGCGGCGCGACCCTGTTCCGCACGGATTACTTCGGGAAGCCCGCCTACCTCGCGCAGAGCCCGCAGCTGTACAAGCAGATGCTCATGGCGACCGGCCTCGACCGCGTCTTCGAGCTGTCGCCCGCGTTCCGCGCGGAACCCTCGGACACCGTGCGCCACGTCACCGAGTTCCTCTCCTTCGACGCCGAGGTCTCCCCGATCGCGTCGCAGGAGGACTTCCTCACAATCCTCGAAGGCTGCGTGGCCCACGCGATCGCATACGTGCGCGAGCACGGACGGGAGCACCTCGCCCTCCTGGGGGTGGAGCCGAAAGTCCCCGCCCTCCCGCTCCCGCGCGTTCCGTACGTCGAGGCGATCGCGATCGTGGCGGGCCAGGGGAAGAAGCTCCGCGAGGGCGACGACCTCGACACGGAGGCGGAGAAGGTCCTCGGGCGGGCGATGGCGGCGAAGGGTCACGACCTGTACTTCGTCACGGAATACCCGTCCGCGATCAAGCCCTTCTACGTGATGGTGAAGGAGGACGACCCGCGGCACTCCTACTCCTTCGACCTCGAGTTCAAGGGGGACGAGATGGCTTCGGGCGGCCAGCGGGAGCACCGGTACGACCGTCTCGTCGCGCGCATGACGGCGATGGGGCTCAAGCCCGAGTCCTTCGAGTTCTACCTGAAGGCGTTCCGGTACGGCATGCCCCCGCACGGCGGCTGGGGCCTCGGGCTCGACCGGCTCGTCCAGAAGACGTTGGACCTTCCGAACATCCGCGAGGCGATTCTCTTCCCGCGCGACCGCAACCGTCTCGAGCCGTGACGCACCGGACTGTCGCCCCCGCCAAAAGGCTATATGCGGTGAGCCCCATCCGACATCGATTCGCATGAAGGAGTTCAAGATTTTCGTGCACAACAAGCCGGGGGAGCTTGCCCGAGTGACCGAGGCGCTCGCCGGGAGCGCGGTCAACATCAAGGCGATCGCGAGCGAGGGCGCGATGGAGAAGCCGTTCCTCCGCATCGTGACGACGGACGCGACGACGACGGAGCGGGCCCTGAAGAACGCGGGCTTCGCGTTCGAGCTCAGCGAGACCCTCGACCTCGACCTCCTGGACCGGCCCGGGGAGCTCGCGAAGATCGCGCGGCGGCTCGCCCGCCAAGGTGTGAACGTCGAGTCGATCTACATCCTGGGCGGGAAGAACGGGAAGACGCAGATCGCGCTCACGGTCTCGGACATGGACCGCGCGAAGACCGCGATCAAGTGAAAGTTTCATGCGCCCCCGCGTCGCGGGATATATATCCGGCGCGCGTGATGTCCCGCCAAGGGATGGGCCGTGCTGGATTCCGTCGCGAAGGGGAACCGCCTCCAGGTCGCCGCCCGGAAGATGCTCGAGGCGGACGGGTACGTCGTCCACACTGCTGTGCGGAGCGTGCAGAAGCGCGGTCCGATCTGGATCTCACAGACGACGGACATCTTCAACGCGTTCGACCTCATCGCGACGCGGATCGAGGGGCCGCGCCCCTTGCGGTTCATCCAGATTACGGCCGCGTCGGTGTCCGAGCGGGTGAAGAAGGTCGACCCCGTCCCGATCAACCAGGGCCTCGCGTCCGTCGAGATTTGGAAATGGCACGGGGGCCAGAAGCGCCTCGACCGCCGGTTCCGCGACCGGAAGGTGTGGCTGCTCCGTGGGTACTTCCAGATCTACTTCAAGGAGCGGAACTGGGAGCCGCACCCCGACGACCGGTTGTTCGCAAACGCGGAGGCGACCGCCGAGGTCAAGGTCGAAGACCGGGCGGTCGCGGAGATTCCACGCAAGCGCGCTAAAGCACACCGCCACTGATTTGGCGGGGACGGTTCACGGCACGCGCGCGCCGCACCGCGAGCAGAACGTTTGTCCTGCGGCGACCGGCGATCCGCAGTTCGGGCAGAACCGTCCCGCGGGCGTGGGCTGCGCGGGCGCAGCGGGCGGGGGCATCGCGACCGGCGGCTGGTACTGCGGCGCAGCGGGCGGCGGTTGGTATTGCTGCTGCGGATATTGCGGATACTGGGGTTGGGCGTACTGCTGCGGATACTGCGGCGCCGGGGCGTACGCGTACGGCTGCGGGTACGCATAGGCGGGCTGTGCGTGCTTCGGCCAGTCGAACTCGTCCTTCGAGATCACGACGAGGATGAGCGACAGGATGTTCCCGCCGAGGAGCGAGAGGATCAGGGCGATCTCCCAGTTCGTGCGCTGGAAGCAGAACATCGCCGCCAAGAGGGCGAAGATTCCCGGGATGATGCACACGAGCCCGAGGTAGAAGAAGAGGCCGAAGAACGCGGCGGCGAACCAGCCGATCGCCCCGAGGAGGTTGAACACCCCCGCGAGGAGCGGGACGGCGGTCTCCTTTTTCGGGGGCACGTACGCGGGCGCGGCGGTCGGGTACATCGGCTGCGGCGGTTGCATTCGCTCCTCCCTCCCGGGAGACTGGCGGGGCGCATCCGACGGAGGCTATTTAAACGCTGGGAAGCGCCTCAGAACGGCCGCGTCCCGAGCGCGACGCGCACGGTCTGGCGGCGACCCGCGCGCTCGAGCTCGACGTTGATGTCCTGCCCGACCTTCTCCCCGCCGAGCGCCTCGACGAGGTCTCCGAGCCCGTCGACGGCTTTCCCGCCAATCGCCGTGATCACGTCGCCGACCTTGACGCCCGCCCCGTCCGCAGGACTTCCGGAGGTCACGGCGGTCACAAAGACGCCGCGCGCGGACGCGGGAAGACCGTAGTACTGCGCGAGCCGGCGCGTGACGTCGTATCCGGAGATCCCGAGGTACGCGCGCTGCACGCGCCCGTGCTCGATGAGTTCCGCCGCGATTTCCTTGGCCGAGTTGATCGGGATCGCGAATCCGATGCCCTCCGCCCATGGGAGCGTGGCCGTCGTGATCGCGACGACGCGGCCCTCGAGGTCGACGAGCGGTCCGCCCGAGTTCCCGGGGTTCACGGCCGCGTCCGTCTGGATCACCTTGAGCCCGTCCCCGTAGTTCCGCCGCAGGCTCCGCCGCAGGGAGCTCACGACGCCGGACGTGACCGTGGGCCCGCCCGCCAACCCGAGCGGGTTCCCAATCGCGAGCACGGGCTGCCCGACGCGGAGCGCGTCCGAGTCGCCGAAGTCCGCGGGCGGGAGCGTCCCGTCCTCGACCTTGAGGACCGCGACGTCCGTCTCCTCGTCCGCCCCGACGACGGTCCCCTGAAGCACGCGCCCGTCCGGGAGCGTGACCATGATCTGATCCATCTCGTCGATCACATGGTGGTTCGTGAGCACGTGGCCGCCCGCGTCGAACACGACGCCGGAGCCGACGCCGCGCCGCGGGGATCCCCGCCACGGGGGCCCGCCCCACGGGGCCGAGCTCCCGATGTTCACCGTGCTCTTCGCCGCCTTTTCCACCGCGCTGATGTACGCTTCCTGGAGTGCCGGAATCATGTCGTTCGCCACACCGCCAAACGCGTGGGCGGGATTAGTTGACCGAGTTCCGAAGGCGCCGGTCACGGACGGGCGACTCACCACTCATAGGGTTCGTCACGAGATCCGTTGACCCTCCTCCGATCACCCGTGCATCGCGCGAACGCACTCGCGCGTATGAGCGCTTGCGGACGTACGATGAGAGAGGCCTTGGCGGACGGGCGCCCCGCCGTCCTCCCTTCGCGCTCGGTTACGGTAATAAGGGCCCCAGGTATTCTCGCCGCGGTCTCCATGGACCTCCCCCCCGGCAAGCTCGAGCGGAACCTGCCCGGCGGCAAGGGGGTCCTCGCGGCGCTCCTGAAGGACGTGCGCAACGGCGAGTTCAACGGGATGATCCACACGTCCGTGTACCGGGGCGACGACCCCGCCGACGGCATCCTCCTCTTCCGGAACGGCCGCGAGATCCTCGCCGGCCATCTCGTCCGGGACGCGTCGACGGACGGGCCCGGGGCCGTGCGCGAGATCGCCCGCGACTCCCTCAGCGACAACTGCATCGTCGAAGTCCGCTCGTACGATTACAAGACGTCCCACATCAACATCCCGCAGCTCGCGGACTCGTTCCCCGACGCGAAGCTCGACGAGCCCCCCGAGTACGAGCCGATGCTGTCCGACCTCGAAGAGGAGGAGGACGAGCGCCGGAAGTCCCGCCTGAAGGAGCAGCAGGAGGCGCGGAAGCGGGAGCAAGACCTCCTCTCGCGGGAGCGGGACCTCTTCCAGAAGAAGTGGGTGCTCGAGAAGGAGCACGCGCGAACGGAGGAGCAGGCGAAGGAGCTCGCGGAATTGCGCGCCGAGCTTGCGGCGCTGCGGGAGCAGAGCGCGTCCGTCCTCCAGCGGTTCGCGGAGGCACGGGAGACGGAGATCGGCGCGGAGGCGCAGCTGCGGACGGGGTGGGCCGAGCTCGAGCGGGCGCGGAGCGCGGTCGCGGACGAGCGCGGCCTCCTCGAAGCCCGTGCCAAGGAGATTAGCGACCGAGAGACAACCGTCGCCGCCCAGGTCGCCGCCCTCGTGGGCCGCGAGCAAGAACTTCGAGCCCTCCAAGAGACGCTCGCGGCGGAGCGGAAGCACGTCGGCGACCTCTCGCAATCCTTGGCGGCGGAGATGGAGAAGCTCGCGGACGCGCGGAAGGCCGCGGACGGCCGGGTCGAGGACGCGGTTCGGCGGGAGTCCGAGGTGGAGGCCCGCGAGCGGAAGGCCGCGCAGCTCGAGCAGGCGCTCCGGCTCCGGGAGGATCGCGTCGAGGCGCGCGAGTCGGAAGCCGAGGGCACGCAGGAAGCGTTCTCCGCGCGGGCGGGCGAACTCGGGACGCGCGAGCAAGAGGTCAACGAATTCGAGGCCAAGCTCCGCCGGGAGATGGCGTCCGTCGACACCGTCCGCGACGGGTTCGCGGCCCGCGAGCTGCAGATTGAAGACGAGGCAGCGAAGGTCGACAAGTGGCGGAAGACGCTTGCGGCGAAGGAGAAAGAGGTCCAGGAGAAGTTGGACCTCCTCGACCGCGACACGAAGGCTCTCCATGCGGGGCGGCAGGAGTTGGCGGCGGACGCGCGCGCCGCGGAACGGCGCGAGGCCGCGCTCGCGACCCGGGACGCGAAGCTCGCCGCGACCGCGATCGCGATTGAGAAGGCGAAGGAGAAGGCGGACGAGGTCACCGCGACCGCCGGGAAGCGCGCGCGGGAGCTCGAGGACCACGAGGATCGCGTCCGGAAGGCGGAGCACGCCCTCAAACGGCGGACGGCGGAGGTTGAGAGCGGGCGCGCGAAGATCGCGAAGGCCGAGAAGGCGGTCGCGGCCCGGGAGGCCGTCATCGCCGCCAAACTCCAGGACCTCGAGGAGAAGTCCGCCGCGACACGCGCGGAGCTCGAGGAGCGGGTCGAAGAAGCGGACGCGATCACCGCCAAGGTCGCGGAGCGGGAGGCCGCGCTCCGACAGAAGGAGCAGGACCTCAAGCGGCGGTTCGAGGAGCTCGAGGTGCTCGAGGAGGACGTGCGCTTGCAGAAGCGCTCCCTCGCAGAGGAGGCGGACGATTTGGCGAGGGAACGCAAGCGCGCGGAGAGCGACGCCGCCAAGGAACTGGCGATCGTGGACGCGGCTCGGAAGAAACTGGAGGTCGCCCGCCAGCGCCTCGAGGACGCGCAACGGGCGAAGCTGGACAAGGAGGCGATGGTCGCCAAGCGCGAGGGCGCGGTGCTCGGTCGGGAGCGGGAGCTCGGGGCGCGGGAGGAGGAGATCGCAGAGCGGCTCGGACAGTGGGAGGACACGGCGTCGGCGAAGTCGAAGGCGCTCGCGGAGCAGGAGCGCGGCCTTCGGGCCCAGGAGGGGGGCCTCGCGAAGACGAGCCGGGACATCGCCGCGGCGCGGAAGGCGATGGCGGCGGAGGGAAAGGCCGTCAAAGCGCAACGAGACGACCTGCGGAAGCGGGCCCAGGCCGTCGAACGGCGGGAGGCCGAGCTGCGCGCGATGGAGCAGCAGCTCGCGCGGAAGCGCGCGGACATCGAGCGCGTGAAGGCCGGCCTAAAGCGCCTCGGAAAGGCAAAGTATTAGGTGACACGGTCGGTAGCGCCGCCAAATGAAGATCGTCCCGGACACGAGCGTCCTGATCGACGGACGCGTCACCCGCCTGCTGAAGGAAGGGAAGTGGCGGGACGCCGAGGTCCTCATCCCCGAGGCCGTCGTCGCGGAGCTCGAGACGCAGGCCCATCGCGGGATGGAGACGGGGTACGACGGCCTCGAGGAGATCCGCGGTCTCGCGGCGGAGAAGCGCATCCGGCTTCGGTTCGTCGGGGCCCGACCGACCCTCGATCAAGTCCAGTTGGCCGACGCCGGCGAGATCGACGCGATGGTCCGCGACTTCGCGCTGGAGGAGAAGGCGACGCTCGTCACCTCCGACTGGATCCAGGCGCGCCTGGCGGAGGCGAAGGGCGTCACGGTCGAATACCTGCGGCGCGACCCCGAGGTCTCGTGGAAGGAGCTCCGTGTCCTCCGATACTTCCGCCCCGACGTGATGTCCGTCCACCTCCGCGCGGGCGCGAAGCCGCGGATCAAGCGCGGCCAGCCCGGCGACATGCAGATCGAGGTCGTGGATGAGCCTCCGACGGACGAGCGCGCGCTCCGGGAGATGACGCGGGA
>VBMQ01000017.1:13377-13889 GCA_005878375.1 Methanobacteriota archaeon
TTCCTGGAGATGGACGAGGGCGGCGCGACAGTTGTACAGCTCGACAACCTCCGGATCGCGATCGCCCGGCCGCCGTTCGCGGACGGATTCGAGGTCACGATCGTCCGTCCCGTCGCGGAGGTCGACCTCGAGAAGTACGAGTACGCGGAGGAGATCAAGCGGCGGTTGCGCGAGCGGCATCGCGGGCTCCTCGTCGCCGGGGCGCCGGGCGCGGGCAAGTCGACGCTCGCGCAGGCGATCGCGGAGTACCTGGAGAGCGTCGGCTGGATTGTGAAGACGATGGAGAAGCCGCGCGATCTCCAGGTGAGCGAGAACGTAACGCAGTACACAGCACTCGGGGGGGACTTCGCGAAGACCGCCGACTTCCTCCTTCTCGTCCGGCCGGATTACACGATCTACGACGAGCTCCGGAAGACGAGCGACTACGAGGTCTTCGGGGACATGCGCCTCGCGGGCGTCGGCATGGTCGGCGTCGTGCACGCCACGCGCGGCATCGACGCCGTGCAGCGGCT
>VBMQ01000017.1:13942-15403 GCA_005878375.1 Methanobacteriota archaeon
GGACGCGGGCAAGATCGAGCGGTTGTACGACGTGCGCTTCACGGTCAAGGTGCCCGCCGGCATGGTCGAGGCGGACCTTGCACGCCCCGTGATCGAGGTCGTGAACCACGCGACCGGCAAGGTCGAGTTCGAGGTGTACACGTTCGGCGAGCAGGTCGTCGTGATGCCCGTCGAGGGGATCGCCGCCCAGAATCCTCTCTGGGGAATGGCCGAGCCGGAGCTCACGCGCCGCCTGCGGGACGAGCTCGGCACGCGGTTCGAGGTCACGATCGACGGGGACCGCCACGCGACCCTGTACGTGGACGAGGACGAGGTCGGACGCGTCATCGGCGCGGGCGGGTCCCGGATCAAGGAGATGGAAGCGGAGTATGGGTTCGGTTTCGAGGTGAAGTCGTTGCGGGAGGCTCCCGGGCGGGGCCGAGGCGGGGAGGGCGCCCCGCGGAAGGTGGACGCGGGCGCGCGCCCGGACGTCGCGGAGGACAAGAAGTCGTTGTTCCTGAAACTCCCGCGCAACATGGCCGGGAAGGACGTCGAGGTCCTCGTCGACGGCTCGCCGATCTTCCGCGGCTCCGTCGGGCGCGACGGGGTGATGCGCTTCGCCCGCCGGAGCGACGTCGCGGACCGCATCCTCGACGCGAAGTTCCGGAAGCGGGACCTTCGGGTACGGGTCACCGGATGATCGTCACGCTCACGACGGACTTCGGCGCGAGCGAGTACGTGGCGGCGATGAAGGGCGTGCTCCTCTCGATGGACAAGGACCTCCGCATCGTCGACGTCCGCCACGACATCGCGCCGGGGAACGTCACGGAAGGCGCGTTCGCCCTGTTCACGACGGCCCCGCACTTTCCGTTCGCGATCCACGTCGGCGTCGTCGACCCGGGCGTCGGCACGGAGCGGCGCGGATTGGCGGTCGTGTGCGAGGGCGCGATCTTCGTGGGCCCGGACAACGGTCTTCTGATGCCGGCCGCGAAGCGGATGGGCGTCAAGGACGTCCGCGAGCTGACGAATCCCGCGTACTGGCGGCATCCCGTCCACCCGACGTTCCATGGGCGCGACGTATTCGCCCCGGTGGCGGGGCACCTCTGCACGGGCACGAAGGTCGCCGATCTCGGACCCTCCATCCACGACCCCGTCGATCTCGGCTTCGGAACACCGGAGACGACGTCGGATGGATGGCGGGCGACGGTGATATCGGTCGACCGGTTCGGGAACGTCGTCACGAACGTTCCAGGGCCGGAGGCGGAGGGGCGCTGGGCTTACGGAGCTCCGGTGCGGATCGAGGCGGGTCGACGCACGCTCGCCGCCTTGTTTGTGCGCACATATGCGAACGCGCCCCGTGGAGCACTCCTCCTGACCGTCGGGAGCCACGGATTCCTCGAAATCGCGGCGAACGGAGACAGCGCTGCCCGAATGACAGGGCTCGAGCCGCTGGCGTCGGTCCTATTGAGCGGCGCGCCCAGC
>VBMQ01000127.1:0-1956 GCA_005878375.1 Methanobacteriota archaeon
GTGTTGGAACGTGTGGATTGCGACGGGGAACGTCGCGCCACCGTCCGTGGACGCCTCGATGAACCCGGTCGAATCGCCCGACGGGTAATCGCCGCGCCAGTAGTGGTACGCCGAGTACCGGAGCGCCACGAAGCCCGCCGTGTTGAACGAGGGCGTCACGAGGGTCGAGGTTCCGCTACCCGTCCCGTACAGGGGATCGTTGTAGTAGTACCAGATGTTCGGACCGCGGCTCCCGAAGGTTCCGTCCATATTGCACGTGAAGCCGCGTGGGTTCGGATTCGAGACCCAGCCTGGCGGGAACACCGACACGATGTAGTAGGCCCCATTGCACTGCGCCGTGTTCTCGAAGTTCTGGAAGTACAGCTGGGAGGACCCGGTCACCGCGACGGTCCCCTCGCTGTCGTCCTTCACCTCGACGGTCACAGGATAGGAGTCCTGCGGCGTCGTCGTCGGCATGTCGTCGACGAACGTGTACGAGAACGGGTCCAGCGCGATCGGCATCGGCTTGACCGTCGGGTCCGGCTGGCGCGAGGCCCACCGGATCGCGTTCACGATCATGCGGATGTAGTCGCCGCCCGTGAACCCCAGGATGGGGAACATGTTCAGCGACACCGCGCGCGCACCGTTGTGCACAACAGGGTTCGTGTTCGTCGCGCCGAGGACGCGTCCGTTGTTCCAGTCCACGATCCGGGACGCGCCCGGGTTCACCGTGAAGATGTTCCCGGCGAGACCGCTCGTGCTGACCGAGGAGACGCCGTCGAGCAACGGGTGGCCCGGCACGTAGATCGTGCCCATGCTGCCCGTCGGCCCGTAGATGACGCCCCGCGGGATCGGCGCGTACATCTGGTCGTCGAACCGACCGCAGATGCCCGCGCTGCACCCGAAGTTGCTGTCGATCGCGCCCTGCGCGACCACGACGCCCCCGCCACGGTCCATGTAGTCGGCGAGCTTGTCACCGACTTCGACCATGTGGGTGTTGAAGTAGTTCGTCCCCACGACGATCACGTCGTACTTGAGCAAGGTCGACAGAGGCGGAACGGTGTTCGTCCCAGTCGGGCCGAAGTCGTAATTGTCCACCTTCACGCAGAAGGCGCCGCACGATGTCGCAACGTTGTTCGCCAATGTCGTCCCGTCGCCTGCGTACGTGTGCAGGAAGAGGACCTTCGCCCCGCCGTTGAACTTCACCACGTCCTGCCAGGCGGTCGTCTGCCACCCGGTCGTCGGCACGAAGAACTTCCAGCGGTACTGCCACGTCTCGTTCAGCCCGGGGTCCGAGAAGTCCGCCAAGAACGAGGTCGGGTTCCCCTCGAGGCCGGGGCTCGGGCTCGATCGAATGCCCGAGACGATGGGCGCGATGTTCTGCACGTAGAGGTTCGCGGTCGCCGTCGCGACGTCCGGGAAGACGAGCGTCTCCTGCCACCGGAAGTCGACCATCATGACGACGCTGGCCCCGCCATCCGTTGCGGGGAACGCGTTAAACGTGTTCCACGTGTAGAAGAAGTTCCCAATCGTGACCTTCGGGAGGTTCGAGATCGGTCCCAGGACCCCCATCCAGTAGGGGTAGTAGTTGATCGACTTGTGTTCGGAGATGATGTACTCATGTCCCGTCACGACGTTGATCGGCGTCGCGAGCGTGCACCAGTTCCACGAGAATGTGAGGTCCGCCGGCGTACATCCGCCCAGGAACGACTGCGTGGGAACATCCCAGATGCGCAAGTTGTACCCGTACGCTCCCTGGCTGAACCACTGGTATGCGCCGAGTTGCGTGATCTTCAGGTTCGACTTCGGGGTGAACTTGTGCCCCGAGTTCGCCGGGAAGACGTACCAGTACGGGCTCGTCGGCTGTCCGAGGTTGTCGCCCGTGTTGAACACGGTGATCGTCGAGACGCCGTCCCAGCCCCGCACCATGACGTCCCCGAAGTACGGGTGCATGAAGAGCCAGGTGATGCTCGACAG
>VBMQ01000127.1:2051-4242 GCA_005878375.1 Methanobacteriota archaeon
TGCCGACGTACGGTCCGCCCGCGTTGATCGTGCCCGGCGGGAACGCGCCCCGGGTCCCGCTCGTGTCCGGCGTGACCTGGATCGTCCCGTCCTTCGTCTGCACGAGGTGCGGCGTGACCATCATCTGCTTCTCATCTTCCGAGGTGACCGCTTTCACCGGAGCGCGGCCGTCCGACGCGACAACCTCCGGGCTCGTCGTCTCGGAGAGCGTCGCCTTCGCGGGGTTGTCGTGCCCCGCCGCGAGCTTCTCCGCTTCGTTATTCGACAGCCCGACCTTGTTCGCGTCGAAGGCCGACACGAGGTGTCGGTCCTCCCCACGCGTCCCCGCTGCCGAGGACGCACCCACTCGCCCGACGTCGCGCGCATACGCGAGGCCGGCGAACGCCCCGAGCACCATCGCTGCGATAATGCACAGGGCCCCCACCATCGTCCGCCAATTCTTCATGTTCAGTTCCCCTCCGATAGAATTGAAGTGAACCCGGAGCGTCCGGCCTCGTCGGATGCAGGCCCCGCCCGCATCGTCGTCTCTCGGGCCTCGTGTCCCAGGTTGTACCCCCCTCATTCCACGGCTCTGGGAGCACCGGAAAACGGTTCAGCGGAAAACGCGATCCCGGCCGCCTCTCGGCGTTCGGTCCTCCCGTCTCCCCTGCGCCTGAACCTTCGTCCCAGCGCAACCCCCGGAGGTTATTGGGGAGGACCCTATTTAACGCTACCGCACGGTCTGGCGCCATCGCGGGACGATTTTTCCGTACCGGTCTGACGTGTCTGACGTATATCACCTTATTCCGGAATGGCCTCGGAATTCGTCCCAAGCCTTGCCCAATCCCGGCGGTTTCATCGGGCGTGCCTGCAACGCGATGTTCGGGTCCCGTTCCCAAGATGACGAGTAGAGGAACCGCGATCAGTATGAACATCGGTGCCTCGGGCACCGCTGCAACGACCACCCGTCCGTCGTTGTCGATCGGATTCCCCGAATTCTTGTCCCAGAGATACGCCCCGATCGCGACCTGTTGGCGGGCGTCGTTCCCGAACTTGCCGACGGCGAGGGATTGTCCGAACCGCTCTGCATTTTCCGCTCCAGTCCAAGTCGCGTCGACCGTCTGGTCGACGAGGGGGTTGTTGAACCAATATACGCGGCCGGTCAGGGTGCCGCCTCCGGTGTCGTAGAACGGCCCCCCGACGATGGCGTCGCCGATGTTGTCGTTCGTGAGATCGGCGATCGCCACGGATGTGCCGAAGCGCTCTCCGTTCTGTTGGTTGCTAATCGTGACGTCCGGCGATGCTCCGGTGGTCAGCCCGCTGCCTCCGGTGTTCGCCAAGAACACGAGGGCGGCCCCATTGCTCACACCCTTCGTCGGGGCCCCCACGATCACATCGAGGTACGCATCGGCGTTCAGCTTCCCGACCGCGATCGCGGCGCCAAACTGCCACGCCGACCCCCCGCATCCGCTGGATGGAGCCGTGACCGTCGCGTTCGGAAAGCGGTTGCCGGACCCAGAGGCAAGATTGACTCCCTTGTAGAACTGGAAGCGACCGCCGCACCCGGATGCTATGTAGGCGGGCTCGCCCGCGACGACGTCCTGATAGGCGTCGGAATCGATGTTCCCGACGGCGAGGCTCTTCCCGAGTTGTCCGCTGCTGTTCGAGCTGGGGTAGAGCGTATAGTTGGCGGTGGAGATGTCTGCGCCGGAGGCAAACGGACTCTTGTAGACGTACGCCACACCGTCTCCGGGAAGTCCGTTGTTGTCGTTGTCGTGGCCCGAGGACCCCACGATCACGTCGTCGTAGTACGCGTTGTCGAGGTTTCCCGCGGCCACCGCGACCCCGTAATTGTTGAAGTCGGACGGCGGTTCGAACTTGACGTCGCACGTGCTGAACGTCCCGCTCCATGAACTCGATCCGAAGAAGATGCACACGGGTCCCGCGTTCGAGAGGATCGAGTGACGCGCGACGAGTACGTCCCAGAACCCGTCGTTGTTGAAATTGCCCGCCGCCACGGCATACCCGAACGAACCGCCGTCCGTCGACCCGTTGAGCCTCACGTCCGGCGCGGTCTTGTCCGCGCTGAAGGGCCCGTAATAGACATACACATATCCGATGCTTGTATGAATCCCGTATCCCCATGCAGGCGCGCCGGTGACGACGTCCGCATAGCCGTCGCCGTTGAAGTCCCCGATCGCGACGGACCATC
>VBMQ01000126.1 GCA_005878375.1 Methanobacteriota archaeon
CCGCATTCGCGACCGCGGTCACCGGAGCGGCATTCACGGTCACCGTCACCGCCAAAGATTCGTTGAACGTCACGATCATGAGTTGGACTGGGGCGGTGGCCTTGGCGGCGCGCCTCCTCGATGGCGTAACTCCGGGGGGCGGCATCCTTGGAACCACGACCGTCAACATCCTTTCTGGCGGTTCCGCGACCCTCGCCACGGAGACGTACACGAAGGCGGAGTCGATCCGCATGTTCGCCTCGTTCGCGCCGGCCATCGGATTGAGCGGCGGGATCGTCGTCTCGCCCGGTCCCGTGACCCGAGTCGCGGTCTCCCCGAACAACGTCACGCTCCTCCCGTTCGACACGCAGCCGTTCTCCGGCCAAGCGTTCGACGTGTACAACAATCCGGTCCCTGGAGTGAGCTTCAACTGGACCGTAGGCGGCGGGGTCGGGACGCTGAACGCTTCGGCGGGCCCGACGGTCACGTTCACCGCCAATCCGCCCCCCGCAAACGGGGCGTTGCAGATGGCGTTCGGGGCCGTCGTCGACACCGCGCAGATTCACGCATCGCTTCCCCCGGCTCGGGCGCGCACGTCACCGGGCTCGTGCCCATCGCGTACACGAACAGCCCCGACGCCATCTCGATCCGATTCGAATACGATGGCGGTTCCGGTTGGACCCTCATCGGGACGACGGCCGTGATCAACGGTTCCTATGATTGGGGCACGTCCGCGTTGGACTTCGCGGGAGGCAGCCTCCGCGCGATCGTCACGAACAACCGGACGACGTCGAACACGACCGTCGTCACGCCCATCGAGGTCGACAACACGCCGCCCACAATCGCCCTCGGCGTGTCCGGGTCGGAAACGTAGAAGGTGAGATTGAGCGCGTACGGCGTTCCCGCACGGACGTACAGGTCCGGGATCGCGGCAATCGTTGGCGGGTTGGACCCCGTCACGAACGTTGCGCGCGGTCGCGACGGACGAGGTGAATATGCAGGGCGCGGATCAGAAGCAGGGCGTCGGGCGCTTCGTGACGGGGTCCAACCCGCCAACGATTGCCGCGATCCCGGACCTGTACGTCCGTGCGGGAACGCCGTACGCGCTCAATCTCACCTTCTACGTTTCCGACCCGGACACGCCGAGGGCCGCGCTCGCGGTGTGGGACTCCGATCCGGCGAACGTCACCGCGGTCCCGGGCGCGTATCCCGACTTGAACGTGACGTACGCCACCGTCGGGACGTACTTCGTCACTCTCTGGGTCTCCGACGGAACGGACACGGCGTGGACGATCGTCCGCATCGTTGTGACCCTCGCGAACACGCCGCCAAATCAGAGCGCCGCCCTCCCTGCGGCCACGTTCGACGAAGACACGATCGACGCGAACGTCCTTGGCGGCCCCGCCACCGCGTATTTCATGGATCCTGACGGGGACGCCCTCGTCTTCACGGTCTTGGACGGGAACCGAGTTAGCGCCCGCGTGAACCCGAACGCGACGATCGACCTCTGGGCGGCGGCGAACTGGTCGGGTTCGGAGTGGCTTCGCGTCCGCGCGACGGATCCGACCGGCGCATTCGCAGAGGCCGCGTTCCACGTCGTGGTGCGTCCCGTCAACGACCCGCCAATCCTCCTCGTTGCGTTCGCGACGGTCACGTTCGATGAAGACACGACGCTCATCAACGCATTTGGCGGGAACGCGACGGCGCACTTCTTCGACGTCGATGGAGACGTCCTCGCCCTCACCGTCCAAGGGACGGGAAACGTGAGCGCCCGCGTGAACGCGGACGGCACGATCGACCTGTGGGCCGTGGCGAACTGGTCGGGGTCCACGACGCTTCGCGTCCGCGCGACGGATCCGTCCGCGACGTTCGCGGAAGGCACGTTCCTCGTGATCGTCCGCCCCGCCAACGACCCGCCCATCGTTCTCTCGGCGGTCCCCGCCGTCGCGTTCGACGAGGACACGGTCGACACGAACGCGTTCACCGGGCCTGCCACGGTCCATTTCTTCGACGTCGACGGTGACGCGCTCGCGATCACCGTCCTCGGCGGTTCGCAAGTCTCCGCCCGCGTGAACGGTGACCGGACCGTGGACTTCTGGGCGGCCGCCAACTGGTCCGGCACGGAATCGCTTCGCGTGCGCGCGACGGACCCGTCCGGTACGTGGGTGGAGGCTCCGTTCGTCGTCACCGTCCGGCCCGTCGATGACGCTCCGACCCTCCTCCCGATCGCGGCGGTCACGATGACCGCGGGCGAGACGCGCACGATCGACCTCGCCCCTCTCCTCTCCGACATCGACACGAACCTCTCGCAGCTCGTCGTGACGACGGACAGCCCGTACGTCACGGTCAACGGGTTCGTGCTCACGATGGCGTTCCCGTCGGATTGGTCGCAGGCCCGCTTCACCGTCTCCATATCCGACGGAACGTTGGCGGCCTCGCAGGCCGTCCAGGTTACGATCTTGCCCCCGTGGTGGAAGTCCGTGTACTTCCTCCCGGTGCCTCCCTCTCTCCTCGCGGTGGTGATTGGCGTGTTTGCGCAACGAAGCCGATGGAGGCCGACGAAGGCCTTCCTGGTGGACGAACGGAATGAGATGATCAGGGAATTCACCCTGGACCGGGCCTGCGACGTGACCTTCGAACAGGTCCAGCAGGCGGGCGCGCTCGACGCCGTCGACAAGTCCGTCAAGGTGTCGAAATACCACGCGCAGACGGTGCGGGGCAACGCCCTCGGGCTCGTCCTGCTCGCGTACGGGCCCGTCACCGTTGACCAGATCGAATTCGCGCGGGAGATGCTCGTCAACATCCAGGACAAGTTCGCGGCCGAGAAGGAGAGTGTGGCTGCGGAGCGCGCTGCCTTCGAGAGCCGCGCTGTTGCGGTGGGCGAGATGCACGAGGCCGCGGCGGCCGCCCAGGTTCGGACGGCCGAAGAGGCTCGTCGTGCAGAGGAACTTCGCGCAGAGGTCGAGGCCCGGGAGTCCCGACTGGGGGCGGAGAACGAGGCGGCGGCGACCCGCGCGAAGGAGCTGAAGGAGTTCGAGGCCGCGTTGGCGGGGAGGACCTCCGAGGCGGAGGCCCATGAGGCACACGCCCGTGAGTCGATCGCGAAGGCCGATGCCCGCCAGAAAGAGATCGAGCAACTTCGCGAAGGCCTGCCGGAGAGGGAGGCTTCCGTCCTCGACCGGGAGGCACGGGTCGATGAGCGAGAGGAGACCGCGAGGGCCCACATGCAGTCCCTCGCCGTTGACACGAAGGCGCTGCTCGACGCGAAGGAAGCGCTCGCGGCCGACCGAGCCGCGTTGCAGGAATCCCGGAAGGCGCTCGAAGTCGAGACCAAGGAACTCGAGTCCCGGTCCGCGCGCTTGATGCAGGACGTTCACTCCCGTTCGAAGGAGCTCGAGGGGCAGTCGAAGGCCCTCCAAGAGGTCCAGAACACCCTCACCGACGCCCGGGAATCGTTCGAGGCGATGCGCCACGAGAAGACGGCGTGGATCGCGTCGAAGGACATCGAGCTCGAGGCACGTCAACACACCCTTGACGAGAAGGAGGGAGCCGTGCGAGGGCAGGCGGAAGCGAACGCACGCCAGCTTGCGGACCTCGCCGCGCGCGAAGAGGCGTACGAGGTCGAGGGCGATCGGCTTGAACGGGCGCGGGCGACCCTCGACGCGCGGAAGTCCGAGTTGGACGCCACCGCCAAAACCCTGGAGGCGAAGGGCGCGGACCTCCGCGAGCTCGAGGCCCGGAAAGCGGAAGAATACCGATCGTGGGAGAGCACCCTCGCATCGCAGCAGACGCTGCTCAAGGAACAGAAGGAGTCGACCGAGGCGGAGTTCGCGGAACAGCGGACCGCGCTGGAGGCCCGCCGCCAGGAGATGGAGACTCGGGAGAGGGAGGTCATCGAGCGGGAGGCGAAGGCGCGTGCGAGCGTCGAATGGGTGATGCACGCGCAGGACGAGGTGAAGGCCCGCGAGACCGCGGCCGCGAACGCAATGACGGCGGCGAGAGACCTCCAGGCCGCCTCCGAAACGGCCCGGGCCGAGAACGCCCGCCAGGTCGAGGAGCTCGAAACGCGGGAACGGCAACTCAAGGCCGAGATCGAACGGCGGGAACTCGCCCTCGCAAAACGCGCAGGGTCCGTCGAGGCCGAGGCGGCGGCGTGGTCCGATCGGCAAACCGCTGCGGAGCGCGTGCTCGCGGATCGCGAGACGGAACTCCGGCACGCGGAATCCGAGGCTGCAGCCCGGATCGATACGTTCGAACAGAAGGCGCTCGTCATGGTCACCCGCGAGGACCAACTTGACACCCTTCGGGAATCCCTCGACCGGGAGCGCGAGGATCTGAACG
>VBMQ01000028.1 GCA_005878375.1 Methanobacteriota archaeon
CACCCGCTCATCGCGGGCCGGAACGGGTCGAAGTTCTCGGAGTCGAGGTCGGGCACCCACACCGTGTCCTGGTTGTTCTTCGTCCCCATCGCCCAGATTTGGCGGGAGGGCTTGTACAGGAATGGCGTACCGCGCTTGTGCAGGATCTTCCCGACGCCCGTGCCCATGAACTGGACCGCGATCTCGCGGTTCTTCTTCGGGATGAGCTCTGGCGCCGCGTACTCGAGTTTCGTGATCCCTTGGATGACGATCGCCTTCAGGTTCATCGAGCCCATCTTCGCGCCCGTGCCGCCGCGCGCGTGCAGGGACTTCGGCCCCGTCATCACGCCCGCCACGCGGACGCCGTTCTCCCCCGAGCGCCCGATATTGATCATCGCGAGGTCGCCGCCCCACCGGCCGTTGAGGTCCTTCGCGACGCGTTCGCGCATGTCCAGGTTGTCGAGGCCGACGTAGGGCGTTCCGTCCCGGAACTCCAGTTCGCCGCCTTTCACGTACAGCAACGTCGGTTGGGCGGCGCGTCCGTACATCACGATGTGGTCGATCCCGTTGAGCTTGAGGAACGAGGCGAAGTAGTCGCCCGCGTTCGAATCCATGAGGACCCGGGAGTCCGGCGACCACGACGTGAGGTTCCCGCGGGACGCGCTCGGGATGACGCCCGTCGCGATCCCGGACCCGTAGATGAGCGGGATTTCGGGGCTTTCAGGATCGAGCGAGGGGTCGAGCAGGTTCGCCAGGTAGAACATGTTCACGCCGCGCCCGCCGAGGAAGCAGTCGACGACGCTCCGCGGCGCGTAGGCGTCGCGCACCTCCCGCCGCTCAAGGTCGACGAATAGCGTCCGGCCCTGCGTCTTGAACTGCGGCTCCGTCGCGAGCCGTCGGAACAGGTGTTCGACCCGCTCGCGAATCATCGGACCCAGACAAAGGACCAGTCCCTTAAAGCCGTTTATGGAGGGGCGTGCCAGAGATGAGTCCCCCTCGTTGTTGCAAGCACGGGGAAGGTTCTCGTCGTCGGTCAGGCACTCCGAAGGGTGCCAACTTCCCTGACACTCGACGAATGGGAAAGGCTCAAGGAGGCGTACGTCGATGCGGCAGTCGATGCCGGAGAAACCCTTCATTCGCTCGTGGTTCGACTACGGGTACTGGAAAGGGATGAAGGAGGAGCTTTCCGCGAGCGATTACGAATACTTCGTGAAGCGCTGGAACTCGCGGCGGACGACTGGAGCGGAAGGTTCTCCGCCTTCGAGCGAGAGCTCGAGCGGGTGAGGCCGCCCGGGGGCTCCCCGATCCATCCGGGACGCGACGGGCCCTGAGCCAGAGGAACATGGAAGAAGTCCGAACTTGACCGGACTCCGTCACGAGATCTGCTTCATCAGCTCGCGGAGTTTCGTCTCCCGCTCCCGGAGCTTCTCCTCGCGCGCGAGGAGGTCCATTGCCTTGTCTTGGAGGATCCTGACGCGCATGTCGAGCTCCCGCCGTTGCGCATCCATCTCAGGGGTCGGCTTCGACGCCTGCGTGATCGCCTCCGCGAGCTTGACCCGCAACGACTCGATCTCCTTCTCCGCTGCGACAAGTTTCTCGTGCACCGCCTCGGAGGCAAGCTCGAGTTGCTGCGCCTTCTCCTCGCGCGCGAGGAGGTCGAGCGCGTACTTCTGCAAGTACTTGCGATCCTTCTCGGTCTGTGCGCGCATCGCGTCGACCTTGGGGTCGACTTGTGGCGGGGCGGGGGTCAGGGGAATCTTCGCGGGTTGGGCGATCGTTTGCGTCTCCGCGCGCATCCTCCCGCGCTCTGCCTCCAACTCCCGCGCAACGAGGTCCCGTTCCTTCTCCGCCTCCGCCATCCGTTGGCGGAGCGTCGCGAGTTCGTTCTCGAACTGTTGGCGGTAATCGTTCCACGCTGTGACGGACCGGGCCTCCGCGTCCTTCGTCGTCTGTTCGCGCTCTGCGACGGCGGCCTCCCGCTTCTGGAGCGCGCTCGCGAGGTTCTCCATGACCGCCTTGTCCGGGCCGGGCAAGCTCACGGGCGTCTCGTCCGTCACGGGTTGCGTGAGCTGCGCCTCCGCCGCCACGAGCGCGGCCTTCGCCCAGCCGACCTCTTCCGGCCCGAGCTGTCCCTTCGAGATCACGACGAGGCTCATCCGATCCCCGTTGATCGCGGTCGCCCGCCACTCCGCAAGGAAGATGGTCTGCCCGTCCGCGAGGCCGTCCTTCGGCACCGCCGCCAGGAACTGGCCGAACTCGACCATGCATCCCTCGTCCGGCGAGTACTCGCCCGCGTACCCGCCCTGCGCGTCGAGGATGAACACCTTGTGGACGGTCGCCTTGAGACCCTTCTTGGGCGGCGGTGGAGGCAATGCCGGTTCCTCGGGAGCACCGTCAAACTCCGCGTCCTACAGATATAACCTTCGGCCCGCGACTCTTCGAGATGATAATCGGTCGACCCGGGCCGGACGGAGAGCGGGTCGAACTCACGTCCCCGGGGAGGCGGCGATCCCTTTGGACGCCTTCGCCTTCCCGGTCCCCCGCTCATACGCGCGCTCCGCGCCGATCTCCAACGGGAGGCCGGCCGCGGCGGAGAGGAACAGCCCCGCGCCGGCGATGATGGCGCCTTCCAGGTAATGCGGGGGCTCCGGCGTGTTCGTCGCGACGAGATAGGCGAGGACGAGCCCAAGGCTCGCCAACATGCCGGCCCCAAGCGTTGCCATGCGTCGGCGCACGACCGCACCCGCCAGCAGAACCCAGCCCGCAAGGACGGCGGGCACGAGCGCCTGGCCGAGGTGCGTGTCCACGCCCGCGAGGTCCGGGAACAGCTTGGGGGTCGAGGGCGTCGGGGTGCCCCAGCCGTAGAATTGCGCGAACACCAACCCCCAGACGGTGACCGCGATCCCCGCCCCCAGGAGCGCGAAGCCCCCGAGGGTCATCGCCGCCGTCTCGCGCCGGACGAGCCACCGCATGGGAAGCAATTGTCCTCATCTGTTATGAGGGTTTCCACCCGCTCAGAGGAGGATCCGGGCGTCCACGACCCGGCACCCCTTCCCCTTCTCGAGCGCGATGACCGGGTTCAGGTCGATCTCCTTGAGGTCCTCGAAATCGTGCGCGAGCTGGGAGAGCCGGAGGAGCGCCTCCTCGAGTGCGGCGACGTCCGAGGGCTTCTCCCCGCGGACCCCCGCCAACAGCGGGAACGTCTTGATCGACCGGACCATGCGCTTCGCGTCCTCATCCGTGATCGGCGCGAGCCCGAAGGCGACATCCTTGAGGTACTCGACGTACACCCCGCCAAGGCCAAACGCGAGCAGGGGACCGAACACCTTGTCCCGCGTCATGCCGAGGATCGTCTCCTTCCCGCCTTTCACGTACTCCTGAACGAGGTAGCCGTCCACCCTCACGCCCGCCTTCGCCAGCCGCTTCTCCATCTTCGAGAGCTCCGCGCTCAGGTCCTCCTCGTCCCGCAGGTCCACCGCCACCGCCTTCTGCTCCGTCTTGTGCACCAGCGTCTCGCCGACAGCCTTCAGCACGACGGGGAAGCCGATTGCTTTGGCGGCGGCTTCCGCCTCCCCCGCGTCGCTCACGAGGCGCGTCTTGGCGGTGGAGAATCCGTACGCGGCGAGGAGGTCGAGGGCCTCGAGCTCCGTCAGCCGGTTCTTCTTCGACGCTTTGGCGGTGTCGAGGATCTTGGCGGCGCCCGGCGCGTCCACCGCCAGATCCGGGAACTCGCCGTCTTTTCTCGTCACGTATTCGTGGTACCGGTACAACGCCGCCAGCGTCCGCGCGGCGGCCTCCGGGTACAGGTACGAGGGCACGTCGTGCTGCACGAGCTCCACGAACCCGGGCGACTCCTCGCTCCGCCCGAGGAACGTGCACAGGAGCGGCTTCGTCGAGGTCTTCCCGGCCTGCCAGATCGCGCGCGCCACGTCGACCTCGTGCGCGACGACGGGCGGCACATAGATCGCGATGACCGCGTCGACGTTGTCGTCCGCGAGCACCGCCTCGACGCCCTTCTGGTACTCCGTCGCCCCCGCCGACGCGATCAGGTCGACGGGATTGTGGAGCGAGGCCTCCTTCGGCGCCCACGCCGCGATCGATGCCACGGTCTTCGGCGCCAGCGTCGCCATCTCGAGCCCGTGCTCGATCAGCGCGTCCGTCGCCATGATCGCAGGCCCGCCGGCGTCCGTCACGATCGCGACGCGCTTCCCCGTCGGCGGCCGGATGCGCGTGAACGCCATCGCGTAGTCGAAGAGCTCGTCGATCGAGTACGCGCGGATCACGCCCGTCTGCTGGAACACCGCTTCCGCGGCGACGTCGGAGCCGCCCAGCGAGCCCGTGTGGGAAACGGTCGCGCGCCCCCCCGCCTCCGTGCGCCCCGACTTCACCGCGATGACGGGCTTCTTCCGGTAGATGCGCCGCGCGAGGCGTGCGAAGTTCCGCGGATTGCCGAAGTTCTCGAGGTACATGAGGATCACATGCGTGTCCGCGTCGTTCTCCCACGACGTGAGGAGGTCGTTGCCGCTCACGTCCGTCTTGTTCCCGAGCGACACGAACTTCGCGAAGCCGAGGTTCAGGCTCTTCGCGTGGTCGAGGATCGCGACGCCGAGCGCACCGGATTGCGACATGAACGAGAGTCGCCCCCGTGGCGGCGGCGTGGGCGCGAACGTTGCGTCGAGCTGCACGTCGGGATTCGTGTTGATCACGCCCATGCAGTTCGGGCCGACCATCGTCATGCCGTGCGAGCGCACGATCTCCTTGAGCTTCCGCTCCCGCTCCTCTCCGACGCCGCCAATCTCCCGAAAGCCGGCAGTGATGACGACCAGCCCCTGCACGCCCTTCCGTGCGCACTGCTCGGCCGCCTCGATTGCCGCGTCCGCGGGCACCGTAATGATTGCGAGGTCCACGGTACCCGGGATGTCGAGCACCGACGGATACGCCTTAATGGAATGGACCGAATGCGCGTTCGGGTTCACGGGGTAGATCACGCCTTGGTACTCGTTCACGATCAGGTTGCGAAGGATCGCATAGCCGACCTTCCCTTTGTGGCGGCTCGCGCCGATTACGGCCACGGATTTCGGGTTGAAGATCGGGTCGAGTCGGTCCGCCACGGAAGTCGGCGAAATCTTTGGCGGGGGATGAAGGTTGCCTTCGCGGGGTCAGGAGGACTGAGACGGCGGCTCGGTCGGCGGCATGAGCGAGCCGCTGAAGGCCAGGGAATACGCCAGGACCGGTAGCACGATCATCCGCTCCATGCCGCCGGGGCCGAGCGCGAGGTACGTCCCCGAGGCGTACAGCGCGAGTGCGCTAAGGGATGCGACTCCCGCCAAGATTCCGATGTATGCGAGGGGCGGCTCCGAAATCCGGTATGCGACGATCGCGATGAGCCCGATCCCGAGGAACGTGACGAGGGAGAACAACGTGTGCCCCGCCCCGGAGACGTTCTCGTTGACGATGCCCACCCCCATCGCGCCGACGCCGGCCGCGAACTGGAGGCCCGATACGACGCGATCGTGGAACGTTCGGTAGAAGAAGTACCCGGTGAGAAGGAGGAGCACGCCGAGGACGACCATGGCGGTGTTGAAGATGGGCGCGCCCGCTCGGACCCCGAGGTCGCTGATCGCGTTGTTCGAGACGCTGTACGTGGGGTCGACGGCCTCCGCCACGATGTGTGCGATGAGGAAGACGGCCGCGCTCGCGAACAGGAGCAATCCCGCCATGCGGCGGTCGTCGTAGAACACGAACCTTGGAACGACGTCCGTTTCCTTAACGATTCTGTCCCACGGGTCTCCCGTCCGGAGCCGTCCGTCGGAGCCTTAATGGCCGCCGCCCGCATCTTCCGGCGGCATGGTCGCCGACGCCCGCCTCTGGGAGGACTTCAGTTTCGTGGCGGCGAGCAGCTACCGAGAGCGGGTGATCCACGCGCTCGCAGGGAAGCCGAAGTTCCCGAAGGATCTCGCGGGGGAGACGGACCTCCGCATCGTGCATGTGAGCCGGGCGTTGCGCGAGATGCGGGGCCGGGGGCTCGTCGAACTCCTCACCCCCGCCGCCAAAGCGCGGGGACGCCTCTACGGCGTCACGGCATCCGGTGCCGTGCTCCTGAAGTACCTGGACGACTCGAGCCGCCGCTTCGTGCCGCCGGCCGCGCGGGGCCTTCCGTACGTGGGCTTCGTCCCGAAGATCCGCGGGTCGAGCGTCCTCCGGCTTTTGGCGGTGCTCCGCGAGGCGAAAGGGGAGGCCGCGTTACGTGACGCGACGCACTCGTGGTCCATGGACACCGAGCAAGTCGAGGAGGACACCTGGGTCTCGGTGGACGCCGGCGCGGAGTTGCTGGAGCTCGTCGAAGCGAAGTTCGGGGACGGGAGCTACGCGTTCATCCGCTCGCTGTTCGCGCAGGCCGGCCCGTCGTTCCCCACGATCCAGGCGGAACTCGCGCGCAAGTTACCCCTCGCGACGCTCGCGGAGCGCGCGCCCGTCGTCTACGGGAAAGAGTGGAACTTCGGCCGTCTCGAGGTCGAGACCGCGAACCGCCGAGCGGCGTTTCGCCATTACGATTGGATGCCGACGCCCGCGATGTGCTCGATGTTCCACGGGATCTACGAGGGCGTGCTCCGTTGGCGGGGCTTCCCCGGCAAGGTCTTGAAGGCCCGCTGCGTCCGGGAAGGAGACGACTGCTGCGAGTACGTTGCGGAGTGGTAGGCCCGGAGTTCCGCGGCGCGGACCGCCGGACCGATTCGCCGGAAGTAGCGGCCGACGAGCCCATCGCGCGAACCAATCCACGGTGCGAGGAGCGTCGTTGGAATGAGCAACGCGAGACACGCGTATTGCGCGTCATCTCTCCCCGCGGTCGCGGCGAGCGCACGCATTGCGAACTCCGCCGCTCGGTCGAGGACTCGCTCAAGTTCATGGGAGGCAGGGCCGCGTGCTCCCCGAGGGAACGCTGCCAACCCCAGAATCTCGTGCGGGCGCATGGAGACCAAGGCGGTGTTCACGATACCGCTCTCCAGGTCCTCCCGGACTCCGACGGCATGATCCAGATAGGTGACCACTCCGCTCAGGTATGACCATGCCTTGATCGTCGCCGCCAGGTCCTCCGTCGGGATGGGACGCTCGACAAAGCACAAGTCGATCAGCGCGTGCGTGAGCGTCCACGTCATCGCGCAGGCGAGGCGTTCATCCCAAGCAAGATCGGCATCCAGTCCCCGGATCCGGTCCCCGAGCGCTCGAAATTGGCGGGGAGCCCACGTCCCCGGGCGCAAGAACGCCATCCCCGCCTGTGCGACTGCGAGGTCGCTGCCGATTCGCTCGATCGTCGGGATTAAGTTTCGTCCGTTCGGAGACCCGTTGGGCCGGTCGGAGAGACGCGGTGAATTGCTCCCGGAGCGTGTCCCCTGCTCGTTCACCGGTCGTCCCTTCGGCCGCCAATTTGTAAAGAGAGAGGGCCGCATCAAAGTCATAGGAACCGCGATCCACGAGATCGTCGAGGATGTCCTGCTGGCATTGGAAGAGCGCTTTGGCGGTGAATGCCGGTCCGCTCGCTTCATGGCTCCACCGCAAACGGGGCGTAATCAATCCTACTCCCGAGAGGCGAGACGCCGTCCTCTCTCGGTTCCAGATTCCGGCAGTCGCTGCGGGGGGCTCCGAGTCGTGGCTTTCCGCCGCGGCGCGGACGTCCGCGACAGCCCGGCCCATATGCTCGCGGAGGAGTCCTCGTGGGAAACGGATGGCGTGTTGCTCGACGAGCCGTTCCGCGAGGGTCCGTGTGGCCAGAATCATCCTTTCGGTGCGTTCCAACTCTCTTGATCCGAATCCCAGGCGGCCCAGGGAGGCAATCATCGGGCCGGGAGACCCGCCGCACGGTTATGGAG
>VBMQ01000025.1 GCA_005878375.1 Methanobacteriota archaeon
CCTCGTCGGGAATTCGACGACGGACTGTAGCAGCTCCGGCTCCTTTTGGTGGCCTGTCGACGTCCCGACCGGGATGCCTTCGAGCGGCGCGTACCACGGCGCCTTCCCCCAGAGGTGGTTCCCGGTCGCGGCCGGGACCTACACGTTCTATCTCAACGGCTTCATGAGTTCCGGGCAGGATCCGTTGGACGTCTTCTACTACGCAAACATGCTCGCGGTGTTCTACCCGAGCTGAGCGGAATCGTGGGCCGGCGGCGGGCGCCTGCGCTCCCCTTGCGATGCGCAACAAGACTTGAGGGGCGTTCGGAAGATCGCGGTTCCGCGCAAGGTACATCTAGCGAGGCTCGCTTGCCCGCGCATGCAATCCGATCCAGCGACTCCGCCCGCGAGGAGCGGCGGAGCCATGGTGAGCAAGACGTTGAGCACGGTCGCCGTCCTGTTGGCGGTGGCGGCTCTGGCGTTGAACTTCGTGATGCCCGGGCCGACCGGGCCGACGGGGCCCGCGGGAGCCGCGGGGGCGAAGGGCGACACCGGTTCGCAGGGGCTTCAGGGCCTCACGGGACCGCAGGGACTTCAGGGACCCGCCGGGCAAACAGGGGCCCAAGGACCCGGAGGTCCAGCGGGGGCCGCGGGGGCAACGGGGGCCACGGGAGCCCAAGGACCGGCTGGACCGGCCGGCCCCACCGGCGCCACGGGCGCCACAGGTCCGCAGGGACCGATGGGCGCGACGGGACCGCAAGGACCGGTCGGCCCGACCGGGGCGCAAGGTCCGCAGGGGCCGCAAGGTCCGCAGGGACCGATGGGCGCGACGGGACCGCAAGGACCGGCAGGGCCTCAAGGTCCTATGGGTCCACAGGGGGCGCAAGGACCTCAGGGGCCGCAGGGGCCCGCGGGGCCGGGGACGCTCGTGAGCACCTCCGCAAACCCATCGGGGTACACCATCGGGAACTCGTGCACGACCTCAGGTGGACAGGTCACGATCGCGGTGCCCTCGAACGGAACGATCCTCGTGCAGGCCCAAGTGTGGGTGGAGCTCAACCACGTCTCCGGAACGGAGGATGCGGCCTACCTCATGGTCGGGGACTCGCCCACGAATTGCGCGGGGGCTGCTTTCTATTGGCCCATCCAGGTCCCCAGCGCCGCGCCCTCAGACCTGACGGACTACGGCGCGTTCCCCCAGAGGCCGTACTTGGTCACGGCCGGCACCTACACGTTCTATCTGAACGGCTTCATGTTCTTAGGGCCGGATGCCTCGGACGGATTCATCTACGTGAACATGGTGGCCGTGTTCTACCCGAGCTGAGCGGAGTCGCGGTGCCGGCGGCGGGCGCCCGCGCTCCCCTTGCGATGCGCAACAAGACTTGAGGGGCGTTCGGGAGATCGCGGTTCCGCGCAAGGTACATCTAGCGAGGCTCGCTTGCCCGCGCATGCAATCCGATCCAGCGACTCCGCCCGCGAGGAGCGGCGGAGCCATGGTGAGCAAGACGTTGAGCACGGTCGCCGTCCTGTTGGCGGTGGCGGCGTTAGGGATCAACTTCGTGATCCCGGGACCGATTGGACCGATAGGGCCCGCGGGAGCGGCAGGGGCGAAGGGCGACACCGGTTCGCAGGGACTGCAGGGACTCCAGGGACCTGCCGGAGCGACCGGGGCTCAAGGGCCCGCGGGGGCAACAGGGGCAACCGGCGCCACCGGACCGACGGGGCCCGCGGGGGCCACGGGACCTCAAGGGCCGATGGGACCGACCGGGGCTCAGGGGCCGCAAGGACCCGTGGGTGCCACAGGACCTCAAGGGCCTCAGGGGCCGGCCGGACCTCAGGGTCCGACGGGCGCGCAGGGTCCGACGGGACCGCAAGGGCCCGCAGGGCCGGGAACGCTCATGAACATCTCATCCACCGGGTCGACGACCACGATCGGGACCGCGTGCACGAACTACGCGGGCGGACTGGTTTCGATCACGGTGCCCTCGAACGGGTACGTCTTCGTCCAGGCGCAGCTATGGATGCTGATCTCGCACACCGCAGGCACCGACGACTCCGGGTTCGTGGGAATCGGAAGTACCCCGACGGATTGTGGCTCCCCCTATAACTTGTGGCCCTTCTTCATCCCTGCCGCCGACGTAACGAACCCTGCCCAGCGGGTCCCGGCGTTCGCCCAGAGGGCGTTCGTCGTGGCGGCCGGGACCTCCACGTTCTACCTCAACGCCTACATGCAAGTGGGCCAAGACGCGGCGGACCGCCTCTGGTTCGCGAACATGGTCGTCATGTTCTACCCGAGCTGAGCGGCGCCACGAGCAGGCGGTGGTCCGCCGCCCGCTCCCCTTTTCCCGGCGCGACCCTCAATCTTCAGCGGGGGCGGGACCAGGGTTCCTGCGACCCCTCGGGGACGCGCTCACGAGGACGATCTCGCGCGCGTGGTTCGCATCCCCCGCCAAGTCGATCAGCGAGGCCGCCAGGTCGGCACGGGCGATCGTGTACGGACCGTGTCGGAGCTCCTTCACCCCCGCCACAGACCGCACGCGGCCCGTCGCCGGCCCGTTCGTCAGTCGGGGAGGCCGCACGATCGTCCACTCGAGCCCGCTCGATCGCACGAGTCCCTCCATGCGACCGAAATCCGCGTACGGCTTTCGCAGGAGCCACCGCACGAGCTGGATGAAGAACCAGGGACGGCTACCCTCGATCGCGGACACGCTCACGACGACGAGGCGGCGCACGCCCGCCGCCCGCATCGCCGCCAATTCCGCGCGCATCACGTCGCTCATGACCGTCGTCCGCCCCAACCCTTCCGAGGAGACAATCGAGATCACCGCATCTTTTCCCTGCACCGCGCGCCGAACGTCCGCGAGGTTCCTTCCGTCCCCCGACACGACCGCCGCCAGACCTCGGACCCCTGCCAATTCTTGGGGGCGTCGCGTGAACGCGGTCATCGCGTGTCCGCGGCGGATGCCCTCATCGAGGACGAGGCGGCCCGTGCGTCCGGTCGATCCGATCACCGCGATTCGAAGGCTCTTCATGATCTCGGCACCGTCAAGGAAGGATTTGGCGGCGCGTTAGCCGCGGCTTTCGATTTCGGGACCTTATTACGGGGGGCGCCATCGACCCGCTCGTGGACGCGAAGGACTTCCGCCTCCTCGTGGCGCTCGATGAGGACGCCCGCCAAAGCTTTCACGCCCTCGGCCGCCGTCTGGGCCTGTCCGCGCCCGCGGTTCGCGATCGGCTCCGCCGCCTCGAGGCGCGCGGCATTCTTCAAGGATATTGGGTATCGATCGACCCCGCCATCTTCGGCCGCAAGGACGTCCTCCTGGCCTTCGGCGGGGAGTGGAGCCGGGACGACGCCGCCAACGTTCTCGACGCACCGGACGTCGCGTGGGTCGCGTGGAAGATCGATGGCGGCGTGACCCTCGAGGTGTGGCCAAGGACCGTCGCCGGCGGGGTGGCGGCGGTCTCGAAGGTCCTCGGACGCGCGCCGAGTTGGCGGGGTGTCTCTCGCTCGGAGTGGAGAGGCGCGCTCTCCTCGCTCGATTGGCGGGTGCTCGATGCGCTCATCGATGCGCCTCGCGCGCCGGTCGATCGATTGGCCGCGACAACGGGCCTCAGCCCGAAGACGGTCCGCAAGCGTTTGGCGGGGATGACGCGCAGCGAAGCGATCTTCGTCGTCCCCCGCCTCGGGTCGCTCGCGGACTCCGGCGAGGTCGTCTGCCACCTCCTTGTCTCCGGTACCGTGTCGTTCGCGGACGTGCGCCGCGCCCTCGGGGACGCGGTCCTCATCCACGAGACCGCGGAGCCCCGGAGGAAATACGTCTTCTGCCGCACGGACAGCCTCGGGGACCTGACCGCGAAGACGCATGCGCTCGCGAAGCGTTCCGACGTGTCCGCGGTCGAGGTCACCCTGAACCGGGAGATGATGCTCGGGACGCCGTTCGTCCACCGCCTCGTGCGCGACCGATTCGATGCCGGAAGTCTGAGGCCAACCAGGACGAGCCCGCAAACTCTGTTCTAGAAGTTTATGCGGTCGCGGCTCCACGCCGCGCCCGAAAGCGGCAGTCCCTTCTCGATGGTCAGTCGCACGACTTCACGGACTTCCAGGAGACCCTCAACGCGATTAACAACAACGGCGAGGGCACGCGCGTGCTCGTGTGCGGGACACCGCCAACGCCGGACTCCTCGTAGGCGACGAATCGTGGCGGGCACGAGGCCCGCCGCCCTTTCCCTTTCTTCTCCACCGCCAAAATCGGTCTTGAGGATCTTCGGGCTTCAACGCTGACGAAGCGACGGTCGGGCAACCTTCACAGCCGCGGGTTGCGGACCCGTCTGCGGGATCCGCTTCCCTCCGCTCGCCTCGAGCTTTGCCGCGATCTCCCGCATGGATCGCCGGACGCGGGCCTCCGACACCTCCCGCGGCGCGAAGACCACGAGGACCTCTGGCGAGGTGAGACGGGTCGCTAGCATTTGACACCGCTCCGACTCGACGCGCAAGACCTGGGGGCTCTCGCATCCCATCGCCAGGACGATCGACTCCACAGACCCGAGGAGCGTCGCGGTCATGACCGAGATGATCTCGAGGTTCACGTCCTTGCGCGTCCACGCCCCGAGCACCGTGCCCGTCCGCTTCATCAGGAGGACGGCGTCGATCGCGTCCTCGGTCTCGGGCTGCGAGAACAATGACTCGAGCTGCTGCGGCTGGTCGAGGACCCCGTCTCCCCCTCGCGCTCACTATGAGCGGGACTCTATTTAAATCCCCACCGCAGGGATGCGCGATCCTATCGAGGGCGGTACGCGCCGCCCGCGTTCTGAATCTGGCCCTGCTTCGCGAGCCGGACCAAGTGGTACGTCGCAAGTTGGCGGCTGATGCCCAAGGCGCGCGCGATCGCGGCGGGCCGGGTCTCCCGGGACTCGTGGACCGTCTGCAGGACCCGGAAGCGGAGGTCGCGGTACTTCCAGTGGCTGCGGTACAGTTTCGTCGCATCGCCGCCTCGAGGGTAGTACCGCACGCGGCCGTCGACCTTCTCCTCTTGGACCAGTCTGGCCTTGGCCAGAACCTCGAGATGGTATCGGACGACCCCGACGCTCAGTCGAAGGTCTCGGACGATGCCACGGAAGTGATTGCCCGGGAGCAGGAGGACGTGCTCGTAGATCCGCCGGCGGGCCCGATGGTCGAGAATCGCCGACGCAGATCGAGCCACGGAACCCCTCCTTGTCGAGAGCGTTCGAGCGTCGGTCGCTACTTAACCGTTGTTCGGTGAACTCCCATCCAGATACCATCGTTCCATCTCTTGGCCGTCGGGAGCGTCGAACGAACACAAGGCTAAAACGGGGAATCGCTTTCGCCCCGCCGATGGCGGACGAAATCCGCGTGCAGAAGGAGGACCTCACGCGCTTCTGCGTGGCGGTGTTCGAGAAGCTCGGCGTCCCCCGCCACGATGCGGAGGTCGCGACCGAGGTCCTCGTCGTCGCGGACTTGCGCGACAAGGGCTCCCACGGCGTCGCCCGCCTGGCCCGGTACGTCGAGGGCCTGAAGGCCGGTCTCATGCTCCCGACGGATCATTCCAAGGTCGTTCGGGAGGCGGAGACGACCGCCCTCCTCGACGGCGGGAAGGGGCTCGGCCAGGTCGTCGCGGTCAAGGGCATGGACCTCGCGATCGCGAAGGCGAAGGCCCACGGCACGGGCTTCGTTACGGTCCGGAACTCGAACCATTACGGGATCGCCGGATATTACGCGCTCCGCGCGGTCGAGCACGGGTGCGTCGGGATCTCGATGACGAACGCCGCCCCGCTCGTCGTCCCCACCTTCGGTCGCGACGCGATCCTCGGGACGAACCCGATTGCGATCGCGATCCCGTGCGAGGGCGAGCCGTTTCTCTTCGACGCCGCCACGAGCGTCGTCCCGCGCGGCAAGCTCGAGGTGTACGACCGCCTTGGGAAGTCGATGCCGTTGGGATGGGCCGTCGACGCCCGGGGGAAGGGGACCGCGAACGCGAGGGAGGTCCTCGACAACCTCATCAAGCGGCGGGGCGGCGGCATCCTCCCGCTCGGCGGCGAAGGCGAGGAATTCTCGGGGCACAAGGGGTACGGCCTCGCGCTGACCGTCGAGCTCCTGTGCGCGACGTTGTCCGCCTCGGCATTTGGCGGGATGACGTACGTCGACGAGCACAGCGCGAACGTCGGCCACTTCTTCGGCGCGATCGACGTGGCGGCGTTCCGATCCCTCCCCGAGATGAAGCGCGAAGTCCGGCAGTACTTGGACGCCTTGCGCTCCGGCCCGAAGGCCGAAGGCCACGACCGCATCTACGCGCACGGGGAGAAGGGGTTCGCGTTCGAGCGGGACTGCTTGAAGCGAGGGATTCCCCTCGGTTCGAAAGTCGTGGACTCGCTGAAGAGGATTGGCGGCGACCTGGCGGTCCCGTGGCCGGGCTGAACCCGCGATATGTTGGATAACCTCATTACGGGCCGCGCAAGTCGGGAGACTGGACATGGAATTCGACGTCGCGGTCGTCGGCGGCGGCATCCTCGGCACGTCCCTCGCGTACTGGTTGGCGGCGCGGTACGAGGGGACGATCGCCGTCCTCGAGCGGGAGGCCACGGTCGCCCGCCACACGAGCTCGCGGAACACGGGCGTCGTCCACCGACCCTTCTACTTGCACCCGGAGGAGCGCAAGCGGTTCGCGCGCGCGTCTCAAACCTCCTACCCGCTCTGGAAGAAGTACGCCGCGGACAAAGGCCTTCCGTGGCGGGAGGTCGGAACGCTGAAGGTCGCGATGTCCGACCACGACATGGCCTATTTGGAGAAGAATGCGAAGTGGGCCGTCCAGAACGGGATGGACCCGTCGGAGGTCGCCCTCCTCGACGCCTCGCAGGTCCAGCGCCTCGAACCGAACCTCCGGTGCTCGGGCGCCCTCCTCGCGCGCACGGACACGTGCGTCGACTATCGCGCGTTCACGGAGGCGATCCGCGGGGACGCGGAGCGGATGGGCGTCGCATTCCTCACCGGCTTCCCCGTGAGCGAGATCCGCGCGAACTCTCACCGCCAAACGCTCCGGTCGAACGGGTACTCGCCGGACGTGCAGGCGAAGTTCGTCGTGAACTGCGCCGGCGGCGAGGCCGTGCGCCTCGCGCACACCGCGGGCGTCGCCCTCGACTACACGGACCTGAACTTCCGCGGCGAGTACTGGATTGTGGACCGCGGCGCGGCGGCGCTCGTGTCCCGGAACGTGTATTCCGTCCCCCGCCAATCGGACCTGCCATTCCTCGACCCCCACTGGATCGTCCGCGCGGACGGCCGGCGGGACATCGGTCCGAACGCGGTCCCCGTCCCGAGCCCGTACGACTACGAGGGGCTGTTCGAGCACGCGAAGGAATGGCCGACGAAGATCTTCGAGCCGCCCGTCGGCAACAAGGTCCGGCTGGCGGTGAGCGGCGCGTTCCTCGGGATGGCGGCGCGGGAGCTCCTGAGCTCCCTCTCGAAGGGCGAGATGATGCGCCGCGTGCAACGGTTCATCCCGAGGCTCCGCGAGCGGGACTTGGTCTCTCGCGGGTTCGCGGGCGTCCGCGCGAGCGTCGTGAACGCGAAGGGCGTGATCGAGAAGGAGGCGATCGAGGTCGAGGGCGCCGGCTCGTTCCACGTCCTGAATTACAATTCCCCGGGTGCGACGGGCGCGCCCGCGTACACGGCGTCGGTCGTCGCCACGTTGGCGGCGGAGGGACGGCTCGACCACCTGCGGCCGGCGGCGAAAGCCGGGCCGTGGTCGTGGGACGCGGTCGCCCAGGGCATGGGGTTGGCGGGGTAGCCGTCACGGGGTGACGAGCTCGTTGCGTCGTGGCGGGGCCGAAATCTGCTCCCGCTCCGTCGAGCCCTCCATCGCGAGCGTCGAGGCCGTGCCGCCCGAGATCACCTCGCTCACCGCATCGAAGTACTCCGTGCCCACGAACGCCTGGTGCTCCGTCGCGCGGTACCCGACGTCCCGGGCGGCGAACTCCGCGTCCTGGAGCTCCGCGTACGCGGTCATCCCGCGGTCCCGGTATTCCGTCGCGAGCCGGAACATGGAGAGGTTCAGCGCGTGGAACCCCGCCAACGTGACGAACTGGAACCGATAGCCCATCGCGGCGAGCTCCTGCTGGAACCGCTCCAGGGTCGCGGGGTCGAGCTTCTTCCGCCAGTTGAAGGACGAGGAGCAATTGTACGCGAGCAGCTTGTCCGGATAGCGCTCGTGGATCGACTCGGCGAAGGTGCGGGCCTCGTCGAGGCTCGGGCCCGAGGTCTCGCACCACAGGACGTCCGCGTACGGCGCGTACGCCAGCCCCCGGGCAATTGCCGCCCGGATTCCACCGTCCATCCGGAAGTATCCCTCCGACGTCCGCTCCCCCGTCAAGAACGGCGTGTCTCGAGGATCGACATCGCTCGTCACGAGCCGCGCGCTGTTCGCGTCCGTCCGGGCGATCACGAGCGTGGGGACCCCCGCCACGTCCGCGGCGAGCCGCGCCGCCACAAGCTTCTGGATGAATTCTCCCGTCGGCACGACGACCTTCCCGCCGAGGTGGCCACACTTCTTCGCGGCCGCGAGCTGGTCCTCGAAATGGACGCCCGCCGCGCCCGCATCGATCATCGCCTTCATCAGTTCGAACGCGTGGAGGGGGCCTCCGAACCCCGCCTCGGCATCCGCGACGAGGGGCACGAGCCAGTCCACGTGCGCCCGACCGGCCGCGCGCTGCTTCTCGTCCTCGCGCCGGAGCGCGTTGTTGATCCGCCGCACCACGTTCGGCACGCTGTCGGACGGGTACAGGCTCAGGTCCGGGTACATCTGGCCCGCGTCGTTCGCGTCCGCCGCGACCTGCCATCCGCTCACGTAGATCGCGGAGAGGCCGGCGCGCACCTGCTGGATCGCCTGGTTCCCCGTGAGGGCGCCGAGCGCGGCGACGTAGCCGCCGTCGTGGAGCAACCGCCACAGCCGCTCCGCACCCAGTTCCGCGAGCGTATGCCGGACCTGGAAGTTCCGGCCCACCGCGGGTCCGTCCGCCAGTATCGTTCGCGCTCCCGAGGCCCGAAGGTCGGCTGCGGATAGGAATCCATGGACGCCCGCAGAGGGCTCGACGGCTTGAAGGGCCGAGAGTCAAGGGGACGGGTCTGTCTCCCGCCGGAACCGGTCCCCGCACAAGCGGTTCACTTTGAACCGTGGTACTGATTGGCGGGGAGGGTCTCTTTGGATCCGGGCCTCCGACCGGCATGGGCCCTGACGCGTCTTCGCCACCGGATCGCGACGATGGCGAGGGGGAATCCCGCCAACGCGAGGAGGGCGAGAATGACGAGCCCGGCCGCGGCCCGGTGCATCATCCCCCCGGAGGGCGGAACTGGAGGTAGAACGTCGCCCGTATCGTCGGGCCCCGCACGACCTTGATGTCGATGTCGATCCGCCAGGTGCCCGGCGCGTTGACGGTGTCCGTCGCGTTGACGAAGTGATTCCCGTGCGGTCCGTCGAGCGGCAGCATCCGCGCGATGCCCGTGGCGACGTTCGTGTACGTGATGTTCCCCGTGCAATTGCAGGAGAACGGGAATCCGTTCGTTGTGTTCCAGAGCAGGACCGAGTACGTGTAGTTCCCCGGGAACGCCGGCGCGGGAGACACGAAGAAGTCGAACCGGACGGTGCCGACCGTCGCCTTCAACTCGTACACATTCTCGGCTGCCCCAGGTAGGACCGGGGGAGCGAGGGCGGTGAGCGTCGCCGCCAACGCGAGGACGACTGCGCCCATCGTGCTCTCCCACCGGACGTTCCTCGCAATCCGCCGGATTGAGTCCGGAGCGCGTTCCGCTTCCCGCGCCTCGGGGATGTGGCGGTAATGGTTGAGCGCCCCCATCGCGAGCATCGGGGCGAACAGGGAGATCTTCGCGAGTACCACCCATCCGTAGACGGTACCGACGAGGGCGTCGATGCTTCCTACGAGGAACACCGCTAAAGACACCCCGCCAATCAGGACGGCCCCGACTGCGTAGAACGCAAGCTGCGAGAACCGCGTGATCGCTTGGCGGGAGAACGGGACGTTGTCCTCGCGGAAGAACCACGCGCGGAGGCGGACAAGCACGAGGAGCCCGCCGACCCATGCCGTCACGCCCGTGAGGTGGCCGGCGTCCGCGAGCGTGCTCAACGGGGCCCAGGCCGTCGACGCCGCCGCGTGCGTTGCGAACGCCTCCGCCGCGATCGCCGCAACGCAGAGCGCGACGGGCGCCCAGAGCGCCGGAGACCGCTCGCCGAGGGAGTCGACTCGGTCCGCGCCCAGGAGATGCGCGAACGCCGCCAGAAGGCCGAACCCGAGGAGCAGGCGGATGAACAGGGACGCGATGTACGGCGAGCCCACGAAATCGATGAGGCTGGAACCGGCCGCCGTCGTCCATTGGAGGCTCCACAGCCCCGCCACGGTGACCGTGAAGACGACCGCGCCGACGCGGCCCCACAAGAAGAGGGCGCGAAGCCCACCCCGCACGGTCTCGGCATCCGCTTCCCCTTCGAGGGAGGTCGGGACCCAGACGAGAGCCGCCAAGAGCGCGGCGCCGAAC
>VBMQ01000059.1:0-521 GCA_005878375.1 Methanobacteriota archaeon
GCTCAGCGCGACCGTCGACACGACGGCCCCCGGCTCCCCGAGCGCGAACAACACCGCCAAGTTGGCGTTCGTCCCGGAAATCGGCCGGACGTCCGCGTGGCGGCATCGGAAGAGGCGCTTCGCGAGCTCCGTGACGCGGATTTCGACCGCGTCGACGTAGGTGTTCCCTTGGTAGTATCGCTCCCCCGGCAGGCCTTCCGCGTACCGGTCTTGAAAATCGATCAGGAGCATCTCGCGCGCGAGCGGGCTGATGAGGTTCTCAGAGGCAATCATCGGGAGGGACTCGGCGAACCACGCGTGGTGCCGGTCGACCTGCTCCTCGAGGAACGCGACGTCCTCGTTCATCCTGCCGCGGAACGGGGGAGGCCGGTTTATAAGTATCCCACGTAACGATCACACCATCCGTCGCCGCGTCTGCGCCTACCGGGCGCCCGCTTCCGTGGGGTCCCCAGGCGGCTTCGGCGGACCCAGGACGCGGAATCGAGAACGTGCGGGACGAACGGACTCAGAGCTCCCCCGCT
>VBMQ01000059.1:541-15977 GCA_005878375.1 Methanobacteriota archaeon
TCTTGGATTCGGACGCCCGCTTCTCGCGCGGTATCAAGGAGAGCTTGTGCTTCCCCGGCGGGAATTTCGCCTCGATCTCGGAGAGCTTCGAGATCAAGTCCATTTCGTGCAAGCGCGGCGGTGAGCGCTTCTTCGACATCATCTATCACACCGTTGTATTCGTTGATAAAGGCTCGCCATTCCTCGTCGTTCAGGGGCATTCGAGATCACGCCGCATCCCGTCGGGGAGCACGCCGGCGGCGGTACTCGGTCCTTCCGCGTACTTGTAACGCGCGGGGCAAAATCGGTCAGAAGACGCGGACCTTGCCCGCCACGACCTTGTCCGTGAGCTTGTGAATGTTCTCGAGCCCGCTGTCGATGATGCCGTCGACCGTCCCCTTCACGCCGCCGATCTTGACGCCCTTGGCGAGCGACAGCTGCGCGACCGCGACCTGCGGCTCGTCGATCGGCTTCCCGATCTGCGAGACGATGCGGATCCATACCTCCTCGACGTCTCCCTTGCACTCGTCGGTGATCTGGTGCGAGAGCTCGAACGCGAGCAGGTTGTACAGCTTCCCGACGTGCGTCACCGGGTTCTTCCCCGCCGCCGCCTCGAGGCTCATCGGCCGGTACGGAGTGATGAGGCCGTTCACTCGATTCCCTCGACCGACGGACCCGTCGTCGCCGTTCTCGAAGCTGAGGCCCGTGACTGTGAGGTACACGATGCCCTCGTAGTAGTTGTCCCCCGTGTTCACGTCGACGGACACGTCCCGCTTCGTGAGCTTGGCGGCATTGTCGAGCACGCGCTCGCGGAGTTCCTGGATGACGTTGACGTAGTGGTCCTTGTCCGGGACGAACTTGTCCACGATGGCGGCCGCGACCGTCAGGCGGATCTTGTCCCCGGTGCGCACCGCCATGACCTTGACATCGTGCCCTACCTCGGGCAAGTCCTTCTTCAGCGGCCCGTTGATCATCTCTTCCGTCCTCAGGGCGAGCAGCTCCGTCTCGCTGTACGGGGCCGCGCAGACCCCGAACGAGGTGTCGTTCGCGAGTTGCTTCTGCGTCTCGTACAGCCCCCTGAGGTCGACGCTGCCCTGCCCGATCTTGCAGTCGATCACGACGTCCGCGTCCACGTTCAGGTTCGTGCACACCCGGGCGAGATAGTCGTGCGCCGCCGCGACGGCGGTCGTCCGATACGGGAGCCGTTCCCCGTTCACCTGGGTGACGGCCCGTCCGACGAGGAGCACATACGCCGGCTCGAGGACGACGCCCCCGCCAAAGTGGGGGGCGGACTGCCCGCCCACGACCTGGACCTCGTCCGTGTTATGATGCAGGATCCGGTTGTACCGCTGGCGGTACATGGTGCTCAAAGCACGGGAGACGGATTCGGCGAGCCCGTCTGCGATCGAATCCGGATGCCCGATTCCTTTCCGCTCCACGATCTCCGTGGTTTGCCGTTCGATCGGCGTATGCTCCCAAGATTCGACGACGATGTTCCGTGACACGGGCTCCCCTCAACCGGTTGGCGGCGGAGACGGCGCGCGGCTTATTAGGCTTGTGTTGCACATCGATGGCCGCGAAGCTTCACCCGGAACGCGCTACTCAAGGTGACAGTCAAAGTGATCACAGCCGGAGCACAGCCCGAGCTCACACAGGCACGCGTCGTCGTCCGGCTCGTCGATCAACGCCCGTCCCAAATCGCGTCCCATCTGCTCGCCTCCGCGTTGGCGGAACGAGTCCCTCGGACTACTAATATCCTGTTGATTGGGATATTCCGATAGGAATAGGGGAGGCGGTGCGCTAGTCCGGGTAGGGAACCTCGATCTGCGCGAAGTCTTCGGCGAGGATCGTGTTCGGGAACACGGGGGTCGCATCCGCGAGGATGGGCGCGGAATCCTCGTACCGGGGACTCACATGGGTCAGCACGAGGCGGCCGACGCCGGCGTCCTTCGCCACGAGCGCCGCCTGGCGCGCGGTGCTGTGGCCATAGCGGTTCGCCTTCTCTTCGAGGCTCGACTCCGCCGTCGCATCGTGGATGAGAACGTCCGCTCCGCGGGCGAAGGCGACGAGCGCTTCGGTCGGCATCGTGTCCCCCGTATAGACGATCTTGCGGCCCCGCCGCGGCGCGCCCAGGACCTGGTCCGCGGTGAACGTCTTGCCGCCCACGGTGACGGCCTCTCCCGCCTGAAGGCGGCGGTACAGCGGGCCCTCCGGGATCCCGAGGGCCTTCGCCTTCTCAAGGTCGAACCGTCCGGGCCGCCCCTTCTCCTCGAGGGCATACGAGAGCGCGGGCACGGTGTGTTGCGCGTCGAGCGCGCGGACCACGTACTCGCCAAAGTCCACCACATCGCCCCCGGACAGTTCCCGGACGGGCACTTCGAAACCGGGCTTGAAGTAGCCCAGCGTGAGAAGTTGGTGGACGAGGTCCTTCATCCCCCGAGGACCGTACATCTCGAGCGGGCCTTGGCGGTCGCTCATCGTCATCGACTGAACGAGCCCGGGGATTCCAAGGAAGTGATCCCCGTGGAAGTGCGTGACGAAGATCCGCCCGACCTGCATGAAGGACATCGGGGAGAGCATGAACTGCCGTTGGGTGCCCTCGCCGCAGTCGAAGAGGATCACCTCCGGCCCGCGCTTCAGCGCAACGGCGCTCACGTTGCGCTTCGGCGTCGGCCACGAGCCGGACGTCCCGAGGAAGAGGAGCTGCATCGCGGCCTCAACGGGCGAGCGGTGATTAACCTTTCCCGCGACGGGAAGGCTTTTCCGAGGTCCCCGCCATCGCGCCCGCCGTGCTCCGCATCGACGGCTCAGCCTTGACGATCGAGCAGGTCGTCGACGTGGCACGCCGTAGGGAGCGGGTGGGCCTCTCGCCCCGGGCCCGGGCCGCCGTCCAACGGTCCCGCCGGGCCGTCGAGCGGATCGTCCGAAGCGGCGAGCTCGCCTACGGGATCAAGACCGGGTTCGGGGAGCTTGAAAGCGTCGCGATCCCACCCAACGAGGTTCGCGAGCTCCAGCTCAACTTGGTGAGGAGCCACGCGGCGGGGACGGGCCCATCGCTGATGACGGAGCAGGTGCGCGGGGCGATGCTCATCCGAGCGAACGCGCTTGCGAAGGGATTCTCGGGCGTGCGCATCGAGGTCGTGCTGCGGCTGCTGGACTTCTTGAACAAGGGTGTCCATCCCGTCGTTCCGTCCCGCGGCTCGCTCGGAGCGAGCGGGGACCTCGCACCGCTCGCCCACATCGCCCTCGTCCTCGTCGGCGAAGGCACGGCCGAGGTGCGGGGGCGCGTTCTCGTCGGACGGGAGGCGCTACGGCGCGCGGGGCTGCACCCCATCCGCCTCGAGTCGAAAGAAGGCTTGGCCCTGATCAACGGGACGTCGGTCATGGCGGCCCTCGCCTGTTTCGCGGTCGAGGACGGCCGCGCCCTTCTCAAAGACGCACAGGTGGCGGCGAGCCTGAGCTTCGAGGCGCTCCGCGGCAGCCCCGTCCCCTACGATGTGCGGCTTTCGCGGCTGAAACCGCTGCCGGGGTCGACGGCGATCGCCGCGAATCTCCGGAGACTCCTCCGGGCGAGCGAGGTCGTTCCGTCCCACAGGGGACCGCACAAGGTCCAGGACGCGTACACGCTTCGGTGCATCCCGCAGGTCCTCGGCGCGTGTGGGGAAGCGCTTGCATACGCCGCCCAGGTCACCGGGGTCGAAATCAACGCCGCCACCGACAATCCGCTCGTCTTCCCGGACGGGGCGGTCTTGAGCGGAGGGACCTTCCACGGCCAAAGCCTCTCGATGGCCCTCGACTTCCTCGCCCTCGCCCTGTGCGTCTTGGCGGGGTTCGCGGAGCGGCGCATCGCCCGCCTCGTCGACGCCCACCTGAGCGGCCTTCCCCCGTTCCTGACGGAGCGAAGCGGGCTCCACAGCGGCATGATGGTCGTGCAGTACACCGCCGCCGCCCTCGCCTCCGAGGCGAAGGTCCTCGCCCACCCCGCCAGCGCCGACTCGCTGCCGACAAGCGCGGGTCAGGAGGACTGGGTGAGCATGGGGCAGACCGCGGCCCTCAAATGTCTCCAGGTACTGGATCTCGCGCGACGGACGATCGCGATCGAATATTTGGCGGCGGCCCAGGGGATTGACTTCCTGAGACCGCTCCGCCCGGGCCTTGGCCCTCGCGCCGCGCAACGCGCGATTCGGACCGCCGTCCCAAGGTTGGAAACGGATCGGCCGCTCTCCCCGGATATCGACGCCATCATCGGTCTCATAGAGAGCGGAAGGCTCGTCGCCGCGGCCGAGCGGGCGGTCGGTCGGCTCGGGGCCGTCACCCGACCTTGAACGAGATCTTCTTTCGCTTCGCCGCGTCGACGCCCATGGGCTGGCCGCACGCGGGGCACGTCGTCGAGCGAGACGCGCACAGCTCGTGCATGTCGCGGCTGCAGTGCGGGCACCGTTTGATTTGGAACCCGACCTTGATCAGACCCTTGCAGACGGGGCACCGGGACTCCGCCGTCGCCTGGACCTTCTCCTCGGGGACGGCCGGGGCGATCGTCTCGGCGACTTCGATCGTCGCGATCGTCTCCTGCTGATATTCCTTCCCATCGAGGATCCGGACGCTCGTGATCTGGATGGCAAGGGGGATCGAACCGGAGGCCATCATCTTCACGCGGATCGGGAGCACCTCGGTGCCCTTCGCCTTGAGCGCAGGAACATCCTTGAGGCCCTCGACCTCCGCGTCACCGAGGATCTTGATCTTCACATCCTTGGCGACCGCCCTCGACGCGTTCGAAATCGTGAGGGTCGCCTCTGCCCATTCCCCGGCGAGGGGCTGCTTGACCTCGAGCGCCGCCGTCAGGTTCGGAGCGAACGATTCGATCGCGCGGGTCGCCTGATCGAATGCGGCCTCTGCGAGCCCCATCGCCTTGGTGGGATCCGCCTTCTTTGCCTGGATCGCCTCGGCGAGGGCCCTCTCCGCGTCGAGAACGTCGATTCCGAACCGTTTCGCCCGCCGGATCATGGACTCGGCTTGGAAGCTCTTGTCGGCGAACCGCTTCTCCGAATCGAGCCGGATCTGGATGACGTCCTGCGTCCCCTTGGCGAGCTCCAGGGCCTTTTCGAAGTCCCCGTTCGCGAGTTCCGCGCGGGCCTTCCCGAGCATCTCACCGGCTTTCAAGACGTCCGCGCCGAGCTTGCGGGAATGCTCGATGTTCGACTGGGCGGCGACCATCGCGTCTTCCACGACCTTCCGCAGTCCCGCCGCGGCGACTTCGGACCCTTCGGCGATCAGGTTTGACGCGCCCTCGTAGTCCTCCGCGTCCAGCAACGCCTTCGCCTCGCTGAACTTCTTCAAGGGCACGCCCATATCCGCGTTGAGCCTGCGCCCGGTTTCGGCGAGCTCACGCCCCTCCGCCAACCGTTGCGCGACCCCGTCGTGGACGATCGCGACGCCGGAACTCAACGCCGCCTGGAACGCATCGCGGGCCGCCTCGGGCCTGCCGTTCGCAATCGCGTCCTGGGCCTTCTCGAGCGACGATTCGATATCCGCGGGGTCCACCCTGACCGCCCTCGCGATCTCGAGAAGGCGTTTCGCGCGCTTGCCCACGTCGCCCGCCTCCTCGAACGTCTCGCGGACGTGGTTGAATTCCTCGCCCGTCTTGATCGCGACATCGAGCGCACGGACGTAGTCGCCGTCGTCGAGCGCTCGTTTCGCCTCATCGAGCATCTCTTGGAGCGTCGGGATCGGAGACCCGAACCCACCGAGCTTCTTCTCGGCGGTCGCGATCGCCTTCGCCGCCATGTCTTGCTGCAGGCCGACCTTTTCCGCCTCGCCCTCCGCCTGCATCGCAAGCGCGAGCGCCTGGCGGTATTTCCTCTCCTTCAAGAATTCTCGCGCGCGGGCGAGGAGCTTCTCCGCGGACCGGGTGTCGACCTTCTCCCGCTTCGCCTTTTGGATCGCGTCGTCGAATCGGGACATCATCGCGGAGATGCCCTCCTCGCGCGTCCGCTCCAAGTCCTCGATCGCTTTGGCGGCGAGGTTGAGGGCGTCGTCGAATCGGCTCTCCCGCGCGGCCGCGTCTGCTTGGGCGATCGTCTTGGTGACCTGCGGGGCGTCGACGTTCATGGCCTCGAGCTCCGTTGCAAGGTCCTTCGCCCGGTTGATCGAGACGGACGATTCGTCGGCCCGTTTCTTGAGCTGTTCAATCTCCTCCCGGATTCCGCCAGCGAGGTCCACGGCCTCGGCGAATTCGCCACGGGCAAGAGCCTCGCGCGCCCGGATGAGCTTCTCCTCCTGCGCGAGTAGCCGCATGTTCTCCAGAGAGCCGATGAGCGCCTCCGCGGCACTCAGCATGCTCATCACCCGTTCCTGAATGAGCTCCCGTACTTCTCGCTCCCCGCGTTCGGAGTACTCGAGCGCTTTCTCGTACTCCTTGTTCTTCATCGCATCCTTCGCGGTGTCGAGCATCTCCTTCAGATGAGGGGCTTCCACGCCCGCCTTTCGGACGACGTCGAGGAGTTCCCGTGCCGCGATGATCTTCTGCGCGGACGTGTACAGGATCATGAGTTTCTCGGTCTCGGCCTTCGCGCGATGGGCAAGCTCCAACGCCCGCTCGTGGTCGAACCGCTCGTGCGCCCGCTTCGCCTCGAGGAGCATCTCGAGGACCTTGCTCACGTTCACGTCCCGCTTCTTCGCCTCCGCGACGAGCGCCGCCGCACTCGAGATCGCGTTGTACACTTCCTTGTGAATCCCGACCGTCTTGTTCGCCTGCGCGTTGCAGTCGCGGAGGAGGCCCAGGGCCTCGCCATAGTCTTCGACCCCGAGCGCCATCTTCGCACGCTTGAGGAGATCGCGCATTTCCGCGATGTCCACGTTCAGGTTCTTGGCCTCGACGACCTTCGCCTTCACCAGGTTGAAGATGTTGTCCGCGGCCACGCCGACCTCCCGGAGGAGCCGCTCCTTGAGCCCGATGACTTCCGCGTATCGCCCGCGGTCGATGTTCCCGTTCGCTTCCTTGAGGCCCGACTCCAGCGCCGTGACATCGCACCCGAGCTCGATGCCAATCTGGATGGCGCCGCGGAGCAGGTCGTGGAATTGGAGGGCCTTGTCCTTCGTCTTGCCCTCGGCGAGGCGCATCGCCTCCTCGAGGTATCCGTGGGCGGTCTCGAAGTCCCGCGCGCTGAGCGCGGATTCCGCGTTCAGGAGGAGGTTCCGGACGGACGACGCGTCCTCCCCCAAGAATTGCAAACTGCTCTGCTCCGCCTCCGTCGTGTCGCCGTCGATCGACCTGGCGCCCTCGATCAGGGCCTTCGCCGCCGTGACGGCCTCCTCGAGCGCGCGGCTCGGCTCGTCGAGGTTCGCCCCCATCTTCTCGCCGGCGGTGAGGAGGAACTCCGCCTTCTGGATGACCTCCATCGCGCGCTCGGACTGGGCCCGCTCCAGCTCGTCCCGGCTGCGGCGAAGCATCTCGACGGCCGCGCGGAAGTCCCGGGTCGTCAGCAGCGACCGCGCCCGCTCGAGGTAGCGCTTCGCCGGGCTCGTGTCGACCCCGAGGACCTCGGCGTCCGCGAACGAGCGTTGCATCGTGCGGATCTCCCCTTCGACGTTCTGGTATTCACGAACGATCTGGTCCACGGCCTCGTCCGCGCGCTTCGATGCTGCGAGAGCCTCCTTGAACTGGCCGGCTTGGAGCGCCCCCCGGGCCTTGTTCAGGTGCTCGATGGCGGGCGTGAGGTCCGCGCCGATGTTCTTGGCGGTCACGAACTTCTCCCGCGATGCGCCGATCGTGATGAGGACGCGGTCGAACTGTGCCTTCTGGAGGACCTGATATCCCTCGCGCGCGACCGCCGTCGCCTCGTCGAGCTTCCCGTCCTTGAGGGCCTTCTCGAACCGCCGGAACAGTCCGCGGGCCGGGGTCACATCGGCGCCGATCGATTCCGCTTCCGCGAGGAGGGTGCCGAACTCGGCCGTCCGGGACTCCAACCCTTTCCCGAGCGACTTCTCTCCCTCGCTCCGCGCTTGCCGGAGCGAATTGAGCGCCTTGTCATAATCGCCGCGGCCGACGTCCGCGTTCGCCCGATCGATCAGGCGTGCCACGTTCGACGCATCGGCCCCGAATTCCTGCGCGATGCGCAGCGAGCCCTGCGCCTCCTGGAGGGCGCGATCGACCTCCTCCTTGAGCTCGGCGGTCACGGTGTCCAAACATTCCTTCGTGAAGGTGAGGGCCATCTCGAAGTCGTTTCCCTCCATCGCGGAACGGGCCCTAGAAAGCAGGTCCTCGGCGGCCGCCGTGTCCTTCCCGATGTTCTTGGCGGTCATGATCAGCGACTGCGCGGTCGAGAACGAGGACGAGAGGTGCTCGTGGATGACCTTCTCGCTCTTCTTCCACGCCTTCTTCGCGAGGTCGATTGCGTCCTCGAACGCCTCCTTCGCGAACGCCTCGTCGGCCTTGTCCAACGCCAGGAGTCCGTCCCGGTCCTCGAGGCCCAGTCCCTTCGAGACCGTGAGCAACGACCGGGTACTGTCCAGGAAGTGGCGCGCCCGATCCCCGTACGCACGCTTTCCCCGTTCCTTCGCCTCAGACGCCCTCTCGAGCGCGGAACGGTAGTCCTTCGAACTCATCGCCGCGTTCGCTTCCGCGAGCGCGGTCTCCGCCTCCGTCGTGTCGCCGTCGATTGACTTGGCGCCCTCAATCAGCGCCTTCGCCGCCGTGATTTCCTTCTCAGCATCCTGGCGGGTCTTCGTTGCCTCTTTGACCTTTTCCTCAAGCTGCTTGCGAAGGGCGATGTCCCGAAGGAACCCGCTTCCCATGTCCCGGCTCCGCTAGTCCAGCACGTCCGCTCGCGTGATCTGGGACGGCTGGCAAAGTCTATTTGCCTGCTTCTACTTAAGCGTGACTCTCAGAATTTTCAGAAGAGGGGGCCGGAGCGTTGGAATGGGATGCGGCCGGACTCGGCGGAGGGATTCCGGCTCGTTCTGAGAGCAGTCGACGCATCTCCTCGCGTTCCGTCGCCGGCAACCCGAAGAACTCGGGGAAGGACGGACTCGTGCGCAGTTCCAAGGTCTGCCCGCTCGGCCTCGCGGTCACGAGGCCGACGTCTTGCAGCGCGCGAACGTGCTCGTACGCCTTGCTCCCAACCATGCGAACAAGGTCGCTTTGCCTCACCGGCTGATGGTACGCGATGAGCGCCGCGGTCTTCAGGAGATCTTTTGCGAGCTCGGGCGGGGCGAACGCCTGCGCCTTCTCTCCGTACTCGGATCGGATCTGCATCGTCCACTTTTCGCCGATCCGCGCGACCTCGATGGCGCTGCCGCGCTCCACGTACGCCTTCGACAGCCCCGCCAGCGCGGCCCGCACGGCGTCCGGGGCGAGACCCGTCGACTGCGCGACCTCCTCGACCGCGATCGGCTTGCCTGCCGAGAACAAGGCCGCCTCGCTGTGGCGGATGGGGCGAGGGAACCGCCTCGATCGTCTCCTCGTCCGAGAGTCGCTTCACGAGGATTTCGCCGTACGGGAAGTCCTCCTGCGCGAGCGCGACCTTGTCCATCTTCGCCAAGAAGAGGACGGACACGAAGACGGTGATGCGGTCCCACGGGTCATGGTTCGCGAGCTGCTCGAGGGACAGGGGCTGGCCATTGCCTTGGAGGATCCGGGACCACGTCAGGGCGAGGTCCTCGTTCAGGTCCTCCCCGTGCACCTTGCTCCCGAAGTCCCGGGGGACCGTGACCCGCGCCTTCTGACGCAACGCCGCCAGCTCCAACTGACGGGCCGCCTCGACCCGCGCCTCGTCGAGGGCTTGCATGAGCTCGATGAGGGTGACGGCCCGGCGGCCTTCCCGGCGAATCGCCTCCTGAATCGGCACGCGGCCCGAGAGGACCGCTTGCGTGTAGTCGAATACGTCCGGCGCGTCGGACGCGTCGAAGCCGAGGTCCCAGTCCGCGAACGCAAGATGGACCACGCCATCGCGACGAGCTTGCCCGCCGTCACGAAGTTGACGACGCCGTCGTCGCGGACCTTTTCGAGGTACAGTTTCGTGAACGCGGCCAAGTCGATGTCCCACGGGTCGAACTGCTCGGCGATCACGAGCTCGAACGCAGCGGCGATCGCTTTCTCCATCGGATCACGCACGGCGAGGTAGTGACCCCCCTCGATCTCGTGCACCATCTGCAGGTACTGATTGATTCGCTCTCCGGATTCATGGTCCGCGGTCAGCGCCTTGTGGAACATGAGGTGGTTCAGGACGTCCTCGTAGTTCGTCACGCCGCCACCTCCTCCGCCGGCTTCTCCTCGTGAACGTCCGCGAGGTTCACCTTCATCACGAGCTCGCTGATCCCGTCGGACCGCATCGTGACCCCGATGAGGTGGTCCGCCTCTTTCAGCGACACCTTCCGCAAGCTGATCTGCACGAATTGGGCGGTGTGGGCGTTGCGGCCGACCATCCGTGCGACCTTCTCCGCGTTCACGGCGTCGAGGTTCTGGTCGACCTCGTCGAGGAGGTAGAAGGGCGACGGGTCGAACTGTTGGATCGCGACGATCAACGCCATGCTCACGAGGCTCTTCTCGCCTCCCGAGAGCGCCTCAAGACGGAGGACCTTCTTGTGCGGGGGCTTCGCCCGCATAATCAAGCCGCCGGTGAGCGGGTCCTTCTCGTTTTCGAGCACGAGCTCGGCCTCGCCGCCCTCGCTCAGCTCCGCGTACACCTGTTTGAAGTTCTCGTTAATCGCCTGGAAGACCTTCAGGAGTCCCTCTTTTTTCTTCCCGTTCAGTTCTCCGACCATGTTCACGAGGTCCGTCCGCTGGACTTCGAGCTGCCGGAATTCCGCGCCGAGGTCATCCCGCCGCTTCTGCTGGTCCTCGTAGTCCTCGAGGGCGCGCAAGTTCACGTTGCCGAGGGCGTCGATCTGCGCCTCGGCCTCCGCGATCGTCCGTTTCAGGGCTTCGAGGCTCGGCAGTTCTCCCTTCACTTCGACCTGGAGCTGCACGAGTTCCTCCCCCGCTTGGCGGAGCTTCGCCTCCTGCTCCTGGAGCGTTTGCTGGAGCCCCAGGAACATCGCTTCCTTCGATTCGACCCGCTGCTGAAGCTTGTCCAGGGACGCCTCGACGTCCGTCTTCCCCCTGTACGCCGCGTCGCGCGCATCCTGGAGGTCTTTGACCTCCCGGCCCATGTTGTCCGCCATTTTCTCGAGCGCACGGAGGTCCTTCTCCATCGCCGCCAATTTGGCGGTGAGCGACTCGATCGACGCGGCGTTCTCGTCCGCGTCTTTGCGGTTCTCCGTCAACTTCGCATCGACCTCGGCGAGGCGGTCTCCGAGGACCTTCAACTGGGTGTCGAACGTCTCGACTTTCGACGCGAGTGCGTGGCCCTCTTCTTGGAGTCGAACCTTGGCGGCGCTGAGGTCCTTCATCTTCGCCGCAACCTGTTGGGGCGTCGCGTCGATGACCTGTTTCTTCTTCGCGTCCCGCTGGGCCTTCAGGGCCTCGAGCTGCTTCGCGAGCCGATCTCGGTCGTCCGACGTCCGGCTCGAGGTCTTGCGAATCTCCACCAGCCGACCGTTCCGTTCTTTCAGGTCGTCATCGACGGCCTTGAGTCGCGCGGAGAAATCCTTTCGCTTCGCCTCGAGCGCGTCGAGCCTCACCTCGACCGTGCTGGAGACGGCGCCGAATTCCTTGAGTTGCCCTTCGAGTTTCCCGAGTTCGGCTCGGATGGTCGCGAGCCGCTCACGGGCCTTGTCCGCTTGATCCGTCGCCCGGCGGAGTTCCGCCGCCACCTTGTCGAGGTCTCCGCGCGACGCGCCGCCAAACGCCGGACGGGACTTGTCGAGTTCGCCGCCTATCATGGCGCCGGACGCTTCGATGAGCTCCCCGCCAAGCGTGACGATCCGGACGCCACCCATGATCGCGCGGGCCTCGTCGAGGGTGCCGACGACAAGCGTGTCCCCGAACACGTAGTAGAACGCGTCGCGATACTTCTCATCGAACTTCAGGAGGTCAATCGCGAATCCTAGGGTCTCCTTCGCGAGCATGACCGCCCTCCCGCGGGGACGGGACGTCAGCATCTTGTTCAACGGGAGGAACGTCGCGCGGCCCGCGTGCGACCTCTTCAGAAACTCGATTCCCTCCGACGCGATGGTGTCGGAATCGACGACGATCGCCTGCATCCGGTTCCCCGCCGCCACTTCGATGGCGGTCTCGTACTTCCGGTCCAGTTTCGCGAGCTCTGCGACGGTCCCGTGAATGCCTTTGAGGGCTCCCTTGTCCCGTGCCTCGAGCACCGCCGCGACGGCGCGGGTGTAGCCTTGCTGAAGGGCCTTCGCGACGTCCGTCTCCGCCTTCAGCCGCTCGTATTCCCGGGTGAGCCCGATGATCGCCTGCTCGAGCTCCTGGGTCTCCCGCGCGAGCTCCGATTCCTCCTTCCGCCGGGCGTAGAAGTCCTCCTGAAGTTTGCGAACGGACTTCGTCGAATCCTTCGATCCGCCCTTCGCCTCGTTGATCTGGAAGACGGTGTCATCGACCTCGAGCTGGAACGTTTTCCGCGATTCCTCCAACTGGGCGATCTCGCCCTCGAGTCGGGCGAGCGAATCCGCTTGGCGATCCCCTTCGAGCGTGAGCGCGTGGACCTTCTCTTCGAGCTCGTCGACCTGCTTGGTGAGGGCGACGATGTCTCGTTGGAGGTTGTTGACCTTCGCATCAGACTTCGCGGCGAAGGCGTCGACTTCCTTGAGGTCGCCGTCGACTCCCGCCAACTCTCCCTCCACTTCGCCCAGGCGTTTGGCGGCGGCCTCGCGGTCCCGTTGCAGGCCCTCGATCTCCTTCTGCTGGCGGGCCCGTTCCTTCGTCACGTCGCCCGCCTCGATCTTGAGTTGCTTCACCGCGTCCTTCGCGCCCTCGAGCTGGTGCTCCGTCGTCGCGCGGTCGACGCGCAAGCCGTTCAGCTTCTCCTGGATCCGCTTGCCCTCCTCACCGCCGCGTTCCGCAATCTTGCGCTCGAGTTCCTCGAGCTTCGCGCTTGCCGCGGCCAGATCCTCTTGGAGCGTCGCTTTCTGCTCCGCGAGCTTCGCGCGCTCCGCCTCGTGCCTGACGAGCTGCTCCTTCGTCCCCGCCACGGCCTCCTCCGCGAGGTCCTTGTTCTTGCGCGCCATCTGGGCCTTCGCGAGGTCCAGCTTCCCCTTCAGCTCCTTGTACTTCAGCGCATGTCCACGGTCCGCCTCGAGCTGCTTGAGCTGCTTCTCGATCTCCTGAAGGATGATACGAATCCGCTCGAGGTTGTCCTCGGCGCCCTTCCGCTTCCCCTCGGCCGTGCCGATGTCCTCGTCGAACTTCGTGATGCCCGCGATGTCGTCCAAGATTCGGCGCCGGTCCATCGAGCTCATCGAGACGATCTTCTGGATGTCCCCTTGCTGTACGAGGTTGTACCCCTCCGCGCTGATGCGGGCGTGCGCGAGGAGCTGGTCGAACTCCTGCAGCTGGGAGGTCCGGTCGTTCACGTAGAAGTACGAGTTGTACCCGCCCTCGACGCTCTTGCTAAGGACGACGCGCCGAGTGAGCTTCACGTCGTCCGCTTCGATCGGGATCACCCGGTCGCGGTTGTCGAAGGTCAGGGAGACCTCCGTGTACGCAGCGCCCTTCTTCTCCTTCCCGCCGTTCCAGATCAGGTCCGTGAGCTTCCCCGCGCGGATCGCCTTCGCGGAGCGCGGCCCGAGGACGAACAGCACGGCGTCCGCGATGTTGGAATTGTGCGCGACGAGGCCCTCGGCCACGAAATTGTGCGTTCCGAGGACGGAGAGGTCGTACACCCACCGATCCGGCGGGTTCACCCACTCGATCTCCTCGATCTCGTCCCAGTGGATGGCGGGCAGCCACTCCTCGTGGACATCCTGGACGACGACCATCCCGTCGGCGGCGACGTCCCGCTCCTCGAACCGCTCGAGGAGCACGGCCGGCGGCGCCATGTACGAGGCGATCTTCTGCCCCACCGCCAATTCGTCCGCGCGCGGGCAAACGAGGCGGCCTTCGTGGAGCGTGAAGAGCGGGTGGTACGGCGTGGCGGTGAGTCGACGACCGGAGTTGGTGCGGATTTGCAGCAGGTGGCCGGGCGCCTCGCGCTTCACGAACGCGATGACCGGAGCCCTTTCAAACTCGTGCCGCTCCGGATTGAGGGTCAGGACCTCGACGTCGTCGGGATTCTCGTACGCGGCCACGCCGTCGTCGAACTGGTCCACGACGTCGCTATGGCGGAGGGCGTGCTCGACGAGGCCCTCGATCGTCCGCTCCTCCCCGTCCGGCAGCCAGACGCGGGAGGACCCGGCGACGCACTTCCCGCTCCCGTTCGGCCCCGTGATCGCCGTGTACCCCTCGAGGAAGGGGACTTTCACCTTGCGGCCGAAAGACTTGAAGTTCTCCATCTCGATCTCTTTCAGGTGCATCGGTTCACCTCGAGCACGCGAGTTGACGAGTCGCTGGACTCAGCGCCATCCCTACGGCTCCCTTCTGAGTCCGACGGATGTCGGACGCCGCGGCGTATGGCCCGTACGCGATTTAAAGGTTGCGGGGTGCCCCAGGTCTCCCCGGTTCGCGACGCCGTTCCGTCCGTTTCCCGATTGTTTCGTCGGTGATTTGATAGGCTTCGGGCGAATGTCCGTCCGTGCCCGACTTCCCATGTCCCTCCTGCGGGAAACCGATGGAACAGGGGTACCTCGTCGCGGAGAGCATGCTCTCCGGCGCGAAGTGGATGCAGGAGAAGACGCGCCTCGCGATTGGCGGGGAGCGCCTTCAGCCGCCGGACAGCTGGGGGAACGTGTACCTCGCGGGCTTGCGTTGCTCGACGTGCCGCCTGCTGACCCTCCGATACTAGGGTCGCCGCGGCTCCAAAGTCTTATGTCCTCCCTCGTGTCCGGCCGACTCCGATGAAGTACTTCTCTTCCGAATTCTTCGGCGAGCTCGCCCAACGCCTCAACGCGGACGCAGAATGGAAGAAGCGCGCGGAAGGACTGACGACCAAGATCACGCTGACGGTCACGGACCGGGGGTGGTCGTACCTCATCGAGGTCACGAACGGAACCGTCGGGGCCCGAGCGACGAAACCGGACGATCCGGCGGACTTCAAGTTCGAGGGACCGTACGACGTGTGGCAGAAGATCGCGGCGGGGCAGTCGGACTTCAACACCGCGGTCATGACGGGGAAAATGAAGTTCCGCGGCAGCCTGCCCCGGATCATGGGGATGCAGCCTCAGATGACGCGGCTGACCCAGGTCGCGAAAGGGATTCCAGCCGAGGTCTGACGTCCCGCTGGGGAACCCTATATATCGGTTGGACCTCATCCGCGCGAGCGGATGGTCGAGTTCGAACTCACGGACGAGCAGAAGCTGATGCAGAAGACGGCCCACGAGTTCGCCGAGCGCGAGATGCGGCCGATCGCGCTCGAGTACGACAAGAAGGGCGGCATCCCGATGGACGTCGTGCAGAAGGCGCACGAGC
>VBMQ01000059.1:16003-23388 GCA_005878375.1 Methanobacteriota archaeon
CCCGCGGACTACGGCGGGGGCGGGGTGACGTCGACGCTCACGCATTGTGTCGTGAACGAGGAACTCAACTGGGGATGCGCGGGCATTGCCACGGGCTTGATCGGGGCCGGGCTGGCCTATCTCCCCATCATCCACATGGGGACCGACGAACAGAAGGAGCGGTTTCTTCGGCGATTCTGTGGCCCAGAGGCAAAGCTCGGCGCGCTATGCCTCACGGAACCCGACGCCGGCTCGGACGTGGCCGGATTGACCACGCGAGCGGAAAAGAAGGCGAACAAGTGGGTCCTGAACGGCACGAAGCGGTTCATCACGAATGGCGGCATCGCGGAGCTCCACGTCGTGTTCGCGACGATCGACCCGAGCCTCCGCCACCTCGGGATCCGCGGGTTCGTCATCGAGAAAGGCACGCCAGGGCTGCGGCAAGGCAAAGTCGAGGACAAGATGGGCGTGCGGGCCTCGCACACCGCGGAAGTCATCCTTGAGAACTGCGAAATCCCCGCGGAGAACATGCTCGGCCGCGAGGACGAACCCGCGTTCGTCGGCGCGATGAAGACGCTCGAGTCCTCCCGACCTCTCGTGGCGGCGGGCGCCGTCGGGATCGCGCGAGCTGCGTACGAGTACGCGTTGGACTACAGCCGGAAGCGGAAGACGTTCGGCAAGCCGATCGCGACCCGCCAGGCGATCGCATTCATGCTCGCGGACATGAAGACGAAGATCGAGGCGGCGCGCCTGTTGACGTGGCGGGCCGCGTGGATGCACGATCAGGGGATGCCGATGAACAAGGAGGCTTCCTATGCGAAGCTCTTCGCCGCGGACGCGGCGATGGAGGTCACGACCGATGCGGTCCAGATCCTCGGAGGCACGGGCTACATGAAGGACGAGCCCGTCGAGAAGTGGATGCGGGACGCGAAAGTCTTCCAGATCTGGGAAGGGACTTCGCAGGTCCAGCGCCTCGTCATCTCCCGCGAGGAGATTGGGGAGCTCTAGCGCCGAACAGACGCTGCAGCGGGACCAGCCAGGCGATTTCGAAGAATAGGCTGACGATTGCGGGAAGGGCGGCCACGGCTCCGAAGAGGGAGAGCGCGATCAACGCCGCCAACGCGAGGTTCTTCAGGGACCCGAAGAGGGCGTCCGCGACGCGTGGGCCTCGCCCGGTCGTCAACCGCCCCGAAACCACGAACACGGTCGCGCCGAGCACCCAGGTCCGAAGGAAGCCCCCGGCCGCCAAGGCGCCAATGAGGGCCGGATCCTGGAAGAAGACTCCTCGATTCAAGCCCACGAGGGCGAACACCAAGACGAAGAACGAAGCATTGACGACGACAGGCCGGTGCTTCTCGAAGGTCGGCCGACCTGACAAGAGTCGGGATGCGCCGATCGGCAGCGCGATTTGCAGGAGCATCTGAACCGCGAGGGCGCGCAAGTCAATCGACTGACCCGCGAACGCGAGCGTGATCAACGGGTACAGGCCGAGGGCAGCGACATACAGGAGCGCGGTCGAGATCAGGGCCGAGCGGGTGTTCCCGCGGAAGGTCGTCGTGAGCGGCACAATCGCGATGGCGGACGGCCCGGCGGCCATCACGATCCATCCATGGCGAATGTCCGGTTGCACGTAGAGGAACGAAAGGGCGAGGATCAGGCCCGACAGGACGACGTAGTTCCAGAAGAACGCTCGAGCGAACGCCCCGACCTCCGTGCGCGCCGAAATCCCGCGGAACCGGACCTCCGCGAGCGAGAACGTCATCGCCACGACGAGCGCGCCCGTGGATACCTCGCGGGCGTATGCGGGCAGACCTCCGGTGAGCGCCCCGAGGATTGCGCCCAGACCGACCATGGCCGGGAAGCTTTCCCACGGCCGCACGGGCGGCGATTGGCGGTGCCGCCAAAAACCTATGGAATCAGGCGAGCCGTTCGAGGATTGTCGCGATGCCCTGGCCGAACCCGATGCAGAGCGTGCTGAGCCCGTATCGCAGGTCCTGCCGCTCGAGCTCGTGCAGCAGCGTCGTCATGAGCCGCGCGCCGGTCGCACCGAGGGGGTGGCCGAGGGCGATCGCCCCGCCGTTCACGTTCACCTTGGCGGGGTCGAGGCCAAGCGTCTTGTTCGTCGCAAGGGGGACGGAGGCGAACGCCTCGTTGATTTCCCACAGGTCGATGTCATCGACCGTCAGCCCCGCCTTCTGCAGGACCTTCCGCGACGTCGGGATCGGACCCTCGAGCATCACGACCGGGTCAACGCCTGCGACCGCCATCGCCACGATCCGGGCACGGGGCGCCAGTCCCAATTCCTTCGCCTTCTCCGACGTGGTAAGGAGCATCGCGGCCGCGCCGTCGTTGATTCCGGAGGAATTCCCGGCGGTGATGTTCCCATCCGGGCGGAACGCCGGCGGCAGGGCCGCGAGCTTCTCGAGGCTCGTGCTCCGGCGGGGATGCTCGTCCGTTTCGAACGTCCGCTTGTTCCCGTCGGCGTCCTTCACCGGCACGGAGACGATTTCGCGCTTGAACCGCCCCTCCTCGATCGCGCGGATCGCGCGCATGTGGGAGTGGTAGGAGAACTCGTCCATCTGCGGGCGGCTGATGTCGTACTTCTTCGCGACGTAGTCCGCGGAGATCCCCTGCGGCACGATCTCGTACTTCGCGAGGAGCCGCTCGTTGAGCACGCCCGCGTCCGCGCCCATCGGCACGCGGGTCATGGACTCCACGCCGCCCGCGATAACCACGTCGTGGACCCCCGCCAGGAGCGCCTGGGCCCCGAAGTTCACCGCCTGCTGTCCGCTTCCGCATTGGCGGTTCACGCTCGTCCCCGGGACCGTGTCCGGGAAGCCCGCCACGAGCGTGGCAATCCGGGCGATGTTCAACCCCTGCTCGTCGATCTGCGTGACGCATCCGAGGATGACGTCGTCGACGGCTGCGCGGTCGATCCCCGTTCGGTCGACGATTTCTTGCAAGACGTGCGCCGCCAAATCGTCGGGACGGACGTCTTTGAGCGCTCCGCCGCGCTTCCCGATCGGCGTGCGAACGGCTTCGACGATGACCGCGTCCCGCGCCATCATGATTGAATGTCGGCGGCGCCAGTTAAACCCTTGCTCGCGCGTTTCGCGGGGGGCGTTTCCTCGGGCAGGGAGAGCACGGTTTCGCGGCTCCCGCCGTCCCGCAGATCGAGTCGAACCTCAAGCCTACCGGCGTCGTACAGGACGTGGACCGCGGACACGTTCGCTTGGTACCGCTGCGCGGGTTTCCCGCCGCGCGTGGCGACGGACCCCGCCTGGGAGATCAGCCCGGCGGCCTCAAGGGCGCGGAGCCGGCGGTAGCACGCGGCGGGCGGAAGGCTCGCGCTGCGCACGAGCTCCGACGCCGTCTTCGGCTCGCTGTTCAGAGCGTTCAGAATCCGCAATGCATACGCGTCCGCGAGGACGGAGACGGCCGCCAGCCCGCGAGGGCCATCGCTCGCATCCGCTCCCTGGGCCCGTTTAGCCAACACGATTACTAGGGCGCCGCGCACCCTTAAGGGTTGTGGTGGATGTTTCCAACTTTGGAAGAACCCTTAAGCGCGCCACACCCTTGGCGCCCGCGTGCCCCGGCCGCTCGACGGCGTCGTCGTGCTGGACCTCAGCCGGTTGCTCCCGGGGCCGTTCTGTACGCAGCTCCTCGCGAACCTGGGCGCGGACGTGATCAAGGTCGAAGACCCCGCCCTGGGGGACTACATGCGGGCGGTCCCGCCCGCGGTCGGGGACACGTCGTATCCGTTCCTCATGGTGAACCGCGGGAAGCGGAGCATCGTGATCGACCTCCGCACGAAGACGGGCCGCGGCGTCCTGTATCGCCTCGCGCGGAAGGCGGACGTCTTCGTGGAGCAGTTCCGGCCGAGCACGGTGAAGGCGCTCGGCATCGACTACCCGCGGCTCCGGCGCGCGAACCCCCGCCTCGTGTACTGCAGTTTCGGCGGGTTCGGCCGCACGGGACCGTACGCGGACAAACCCGCGCATGATCTGAACTTCGAGGCGTTGGCGGGAATCTTGAGCGTGACCGCGAGCCGGCCCGGGGAGCGACCCGCGATCCCCGGCGTCCCCGTGAGCGACCTCGCGAGCGCGTGTTTGGCGGCGTTCTCGATCATCGCGTCGCTCCACCGTCGCGAACGATTTGGCGGGGGAGAGTTCCTCGAGGTCGCGATCTTCGACACCTCCGTCTCGTTGATGGTCCTGAACCTTGCTCGCTATCTCGGCACCGGCGACATCCCCGTCCCGGGCGAGACGATTGTCACCGGCATCTTCCCGTTCTACAGCCTCTACGAGACCGCGGACGGACGATGGCTTTCCGTCGCGTGTGTCGAGCCGAAGTTCTGGCGGCGGTTGTGCGAAATCCTCGAGACCCCCGAGCTCATCGACGACCAGTTCGTGAGCGGCGTTCCCGCCCGACCCGTTGTCGACCGGATCTCGATCGCGTTCAAGGCGAAGACGTTGGCGGCGTGGACTGCGATCTTCGACCGCGAGGGGTTGCCCGTGATGCCCGTCCTGCGCGTGGACGAAGTCGTCGCTGATCCACAGGTCGCGGCTCGCGACCTCCTGCCCGAAGTGCGCGTCGGCAAGGTCCGACGCCGCGTTCTGGCCCATCCCGCCAAGGCCCGTGCCTCAAGCATCCGAACTTTATCCGCGGCACCGGGGCACGGGGAGCACACGGACGAAATCCTGAGATGGGCGGGCTACTCGGCCCGCCAAGTCAAGGACCTGCGCGCCGCGGGCGCGGTCGGACTCACTGGCCCTTGAACTTCGGCTCTCGCTTCTCCAGCATCGCCTGGATGCCCTCGAAGATGTCCTCGGTCGAGATCACGTGGCCGAACGCGGTCGACTCCGCCTCGAGGGCGGAGTGCGTCGCCATGTCGGCGGACTGGTTCAGGATCGCCTTCGCGAGTCGATACGCGATGGGAGCGGACCGGGCGAGCTTGGCGGCGAACTGCCTGGAGGCCGCCTCGAAGGCGTCGTTCTCGAGGACTTGCGTGACAAGCCCAATCCCATGGGCCTCATCCGCGGTGACCCGGGCCCCCTGCAGGACGAGCTCCTTCGCGCGCGCAAGGCCGAGGAGCTTGACAAGCCGGGGGGCCCCTCCGGCGCCCGGGATCAGGCCGAGGTTCAACTCCGTCAGCCCGAGTTTCGCCTTCTTCGCCGCCAATCGAAAATCGCACGCGAGCGCGAGCTCCAGACCCCCGCCAAAGCAGTACCCGTTGATCGCGGCGATCGTCGGTTTCGGGAAGTCCGCGAGGCGCGCGAACACGTGGGTCGTCCGACGCGAGACGTCCCTCAGGGCATACGACTTCGCGACGCCGCCAAAGGAGGTGACGTCGGCACCCGCGGAGAACGCTTTCTCCCCCGCGCCCGTGATCAACAGGCAGCGCACCTCCGCGTCTTTCTCCAACTCGACGAGAGCGCGCTCGATCTCGTCCGTCATCTCGTCCGTGATCGTGTTCAACCGGTCCGGGCGGTTCAGCGTCAGGGTCGCGACATTCGTGTGCGGATCTTTCGCCACCGCGATCGTCTGGTACGTCATCGTCCTCTCTCCCGTTCGATAGTCGTAGAATCCCTTCCCCGTCTTCACGCCGAGTTCGCCGCGAGCGACCATTTCCCTAAGGAGTTGCACGGGTTCGTGCCGCTTCGATCCTTGGAGGGCCGCCACCACGGCATCGAGCCCATAGGCATCGCCGAGCGCCAACGGGCCTTTCGGGAACGCGGTCCCGAGGCGCATCGCAAGGTCGATCTCCTCCGGCGGGGCGACCCGCCATTCCAGCAACCGCGCGGCCTCGTTGACCTCCGGCGCCAACACCCGCATCACGTCGAAGTCCTTCCCTTGGTCCGGGGAAATCGCCGGCTTCGCCCCTTGGCGGTAGTCGTAGAAGCCCGCCCCCGACTTGCGCCCGAACCTTCCGACGTCGACAAGGGCCTTCATTGGAGGGGGCGCCGTGAGGCCCCATTTCTCGGAGGCGTGGACGAGGAGGTCGAGGCCGACCTGGTCCGCGAGCTCGAACGGCCCCATCGGAAATCCGACGCGGAACTTGAGGGCGCTGTCGATGACCTCCGTAGGGATCCCTTCCTCATGATGAATCCACGCGGCTTCGATCATGTAGGGCGCGATCGTCCGCGTCGTGATGAACCCCGGGACGTCCTTGCGGCAGACGATCGGCGTCTTCTTCAGGCCCTTCGCGAGCGCCTCGGCGGCCCCCAACGTCTCCTCGCTCGTCTCGTCGCCCTTGACGATCTCGATCAGCGGCATGAGCATCACCGGGTTGAAGAAATGCATCCCGACGACTTTGTCGGGACGCTTCGTGACGCGGCCCATCGCCGTGATGCTGAGTCCACTCGTATTCGATGCGAGAATCGCCGCGGGAGGCGCGTACGAGTCCAATTCCTTAAAGATCTGCTCCTTTAGCTCGAGGTCTTCGTAAACGGCCTCCACGACGACGTCGGCTTCGCGGACTGCCTCCGCCAAATCGAGGACGGGTCGGATTCGACCAAGCACCTCGTCCGCGGCCTCGCGGGTCATCTCCCTCTTATCCACGAGCTTCCCGAGGGACCACCGAATGCGCTCCATCCCCCGGTCCACGAACTCCTGCTTCACGTCGCGCATCGCGACCTCAAAGCCCGAGATCGCCGCCAACTCCGCGATGCCGTGGCCCATCTCTCCCGCACCGATCACGGCAAGCTTGCGGACCATGTGCGGGAAGGATGGGGGGACCGCGAATAAAGATGCGCACGCGCCGGTTCATTCCAGGGGGATGGCCGCTACTTCTGGGTCGATTCGATCCTGCCCGTCGCGACCCACCTCTCGACGCGCTCAATCGCTCGCTTCAGCTCCGGGTCTGGCGAGACCTTGTACATCGCGCGAGCCAACGGAAGGTAGTACTGTTCCCACTGCATGATCTCCTTGTGGAACAGGAGATCGTCCGCGTACGGATTCCGGTCCATCGCGATGTACATCTGTTCCCGCCAAAGCTTGAGGACCCGGTCGTACACGAATCCGATGAAAAGGATGGTGGCGGCGAACACGAGGAAGAGGAGGAGCAAGCCAACGACCGTCACGCGGTCGGCGGGGATGCCCAACCACCGAAGGAAAGCGAAGAGCGGACCCGGCGGACTGCTCCCGCCGACGATGGGCCAGAAGATGCCTGAGAGCGCCGCACTCCAGAAGAAGATGCTCAGGATCGGACCGGTCTGCGAGATCCGCCAGATCAGGAGCATCAAGTACTTCTTCAACCGGCCACCGTCGGGACGCGATGAGTGCGCCCCGCTATTTGTGAGTTCCGACGGACGCGACTGGCCCGCGCTATCTTTATATCGGCCCCTCCGTTCGACGGCCGCGCATGGGCCTCATCATCACGATAATCGGGACGCGACCGGAAGTCA
>VBMQ01000056.1 GCA_005878375.1 Methanobacteriota archaeon
TTGATCCCCGCCACGATCGCCGCCAACTGATCCTTCGTGACTTGGATTCCGTTCTTCTTCAGCTTGTCCGCGACCGCGGTGCTCCCCGTGTGCTTCCCGAAGATAAACCGCCGCTCGCGCCCGATCTTTTCCGGCTGCATCGGCTCGTAGGTGCCGGTGTGCTTGATGACGCCGTCCGCGTGGATGCCCGACTCGTGCGAGAAAGCGTTGTATCCAACGACGGCCTTGTTCACGGGGAGGGGGATGCCGCTCCGTTCCTCCACGAGCCGCGAGAGCGCGTAGAGGCGGGAGATGTCGATGCCCGTGTCGTATCCGTAGATCGATTCGAGGGCCATCACGAGTTCCTCGAAACTCGCGTTCCCCGCCCGTTCCCCGATCCCGTTCACGCAGGTGTGCGGGACCTCGACGCCGACCTCGAGCGCGGCCAGGCTGTTGGCCACCGCCAATCCGAAGTCGTTGTGGGCGTGGAGCGAGAGTTGCGCGGGCTTGAACCGCTTCTTGACCTCACCGAAGAACCATTGTATCGCCGCGGGCGTCATGATCCCGATCGTGTCCGCCAGCACGACGCGCGTCGCCCCCGCGTCGATGCACGCGTTGTACAGTTGCGTGACGTAGTCGAGGTCCGCACGGAACGTGTCCTCGGTCACGAACGTCACGCCGAGGCCGTGGTCCTTCGCATACTCGCACTCCGAGACCGCGGCCTCGAGGACCTGCTCCCGCGTCATGTTCAGCTTGTATTTCAGATGGAGGTCCGAGCACGCGATGAAGATCGACGTCTCGTCGACCCCGCATTCGACGCATGCCTCCACGTCCTTCCGCACGGCGCGGGCTGCGGCCATGATCGTCGCGTCGAGGCCCGCGTTCGCAATCAGTTTCACGCCCCGCGCCTCCTCCTTGCTCACGACCGGGATGCCGACGTCCATGATCGCGACGCCCATCTCCGAGAGCATCGTCGCGATCTCGAGCTTCTCCTCCGGGGAGAAGTACACGCCGGGCGTCTGCTCCCCGTCCCGCATCGTCTCGTCCCAGAAGAGGATCTTCTTCGGGAGCTTCGCCGCGAGGCCGCGCTCGACGATGTAGTTGTGGACGAGCCCTTCCTCCATGGGATGCGGGGGCCTCAACGCGCGGCGGGGATAAAGCCTCGCCGCCAAAACCGTTAATGCCGCCTGGCGGATGCCCGCGCGATGGCGGTGCCCCGGGTCGTCCGGATCCTCGAGCGGCTCGCCCGCCAGCCGACGACCTCATTCCACGAGCACGCGGTGCGCGCGGAAGCTGCGACGATGGCGAAGGGTTTCGGAGCATCGGTGCGGACGGATCCGCACGGGAACCTGATCGTCGCGCCCCCCGGACGGAGGACGGGCCCGCCAATCTGGCTCGTCGCGCACATGGACCACCCGGGCGTCGAGGTCACCGGGCGCGGCGAGGGGCGTCTCCTCGGCGGGGTCGGAGCCGCGTACTTGCGCCGTGGCGTCCGTATTCGGTTCTATCGCGACGGGCAGGCGGTCCCCGCCAGACTCGGAAAGTTCTCCCCGCGGACAAGGCGCTTCACGTTTGGCGGGACTCCGGAATCGAGGGCGCTCCGCCGCGGGGACTTCGGGACCTGGGAGCTCGTCGATTTCCGATTGGCGGGAGGCCGGGTCCACGCCCGCCAGCTGGACGACTTGGCGGGATGTTCGGTATCTCTCGCCGTGGTCGAGCGCGCGTGCCGTGGCCGCACGCCGAACGTGCGCGCGATCCTCACGCGGGCGGAAGAGGTCGGATTCCTCGGCACGTTGGCGGCGATCTCCGAGGGGTACGTCCCACGAAGCGCGTGGATCATCAATGCGGAGGCGAGCAAGGCAATCCCGGGCGTCGAGATTGGAGGCGGTCCCGTGATCCGCGTCGGCGACCGGGCCCGGACGTTCGATCGGAAGGCCGAGGACGTTTTGGCGGCGGGGCGCGCGAAACTGCCGCCAACGAGGCCCGTGCAGCGCGCGCTCATGATCGGCGGGACCTGCGAAGCAACCGCGTGGGGCGCGTACGGCTACCGCGCGACCGGTGTGGCAATCCCCCTCGGGAACTATCACAACCAGGGTCCGAGGAACCGTCTGCGGGAGGAGATCGTCGCCGTCCAGGACCTCGCGACCGGCGTCGACCTCGTCGAACTCGCCGCGCGGAACGTGCCCCGCGCGCTCCGACGAGACTCGGAACTCCGGCGGCGGCTCGATCGCTACCTCTCGAAAGACGGCGAACGCCTTCGGAAGAGCCGGCGCTGAGGTTTATCATCCGGCGCGGAATCCTCTGAGGGCGTGGCACAGAAACCGTGGGTCTCCAGCCTCTCCTTCGAGGCCTCCTTCCCTGTCCGCGGGAAGGTCCTCCAAGCATCGATGTGCGAGTGCGAGGAGGAGGGCGACATCCGCGTGCGCGTCGCCCGGGACCCGGAGGACGGGTGGGAGTACAACGCCAAGGAGGCGGACTCCTACCTCGACATCCATGCGTTCGACCCAAAGGGCTTCTACCTGAAGGTCCGCCCCGGGGAGTGGCTCGAGGGCGACATCGTCTGCTTCGGCTACCTCCGGAAGGTGTGGGCGAACCGGACGGAGATGCAAGGCAACGTGCTCATGGACGGCACCCGCCTGATCGGGCGGGCGAAGGAGGTCGACGATACCCACGCCGCGGTGGACTTCGGCGTCTTCACCGCCAACCTCGCCTTCGAGAACCCCGATCAGATGCGTAAGGTCCTCAAGGGCGAGCGGGTCCACGACGGGACGTTCGTCGAGACGGACGTGGACGTCGACATCGAGGTGCGACGGCACGGGTCGAAGGAGGAGGTCCTCCAGGGGATGCGCCGCCGGTTCCCCGCCGGCAAGGGACGACGCTGACGTCTCGACAAGTCCGCTGCAAGCCTCAGCGGCGCGCGTCGGGCCGAAGGTTGTTGCATGTATCCGAAAGTATAAGGGAGGTCGAGCGGCTGACATCGCGGGTGATGGGCGTGTTCCATGTCTCGGTCCGCATTCGTGCGTTGGATCGTACGGCAGCGATCGACGTTGACATGATCGTCGACACGGGGGCGACACGGACCCTCCTCCCCGGCAAGCTGGTGGATGAGCTGCGCCTGCAACCCGACCAGCGTCGCCCGTTTCGCCTGGCAAACGGAGAACCGGTCGACCGGGACATGGGCTGGGTGTGGCTCGAATGCCATGGCCGGAGCACATATACACTCGCGATCCTCGGCGAACAGGCGGATGCACCGCTCCTCGGCGCCATCACGCTCGAGGAGCTGGGATTCGAGGTCGATCCGGTACATCGGGCCCTCCGCCTCGCGCCGGAGTACATGATGGCAGCCACGGAGGGCGGCGCGGGAACCCCTGAGGAGGGCTAGGCCCGCCACTTTGGCTGTCGCTTTTCCAAGTACGCGCGAAGCCCTTCCTGCAGCTCGCCTGCGTCGACGACCTGAGCGAGCCAGCGCGCCTCCGCGACGATCGAATTCGTGTAGTGCTTCTCGAGCGATTCAGTCAGGGCCTTCTTTGCGGCGCGAACCGCGACGGGGGAATTGGCGGCAATCTCGTTCGCCACCGCCAGGGCCCGCTCGCGAACCCTGGCGGCGGGCACGACCTCGTTCACGAGTCCCCACTCGAGGGCTTCTTTGGCGGGAATCTTCCGGGCGGTGAGCATGAGCTCCTTGGCCTTCGCGAGACCCACGAGTCGCGCAAGGCGGAGGGAGCCCGCGTAGGCCAGCGTCAGACCGAGCGACGCCTCCGGATGCCCGAAGACTGCGTTCTCGCCCGCGATGCGAAGGTCGCACGCCATCGCGATCCCGTTCCCTCCGCCAAGGCACGCGCCGTTCACCGCCGCGATCGTCGGCTTGTCCAAATGCTCGATATCCCAGACGAGTCGTTGACCAGATTGGATCGCCGCCAAGAGGGCAGGTTTGTCCATGTTTGCGAACTCGTCGATGTCCCCGCCCGCAGAGAACGCCTTCGTCCCGGCGCCGGTAATCACAATCGCCCGGACCCGCTCTTCCGCTGTGAGATCTCGCAATGTCTGACCCAACTGGGCCATCAAGGCCGTCGAGAGCGCGTTCACGGGAGGCCGATTCAGGGTGACGACCACCGCGTGACCGTCCCGCGCGACATCGACGGAGCCCGCCGCCATCGGGCGCTGATGCCCGCGTCCGGATATAACCATGAGGCCGCGGGCGACCTCTTATGTAGGCTCGGCGGGATTCGGCGGCGGATTCCGTGGATCGTCCCTGGTACGCCCACTGGCCAACGGGTGTCCCGAAGTCGCTCACGTACCCGAAGGCGCCCCTGCACCAGCTCCTCCGCGATGCCGCCAAAGCCCACGGGGACACAACCGCGACGATGTTCTACGGCGCGACCTTGACGTACCGCGAACTCGACGAGAAGGCCGACCGGTTCGCGACGGGTCTGCGGAAGATCGGCGTAAAGAAGGGGGACCGCGTCGCCCTCATGCTCCCCAACCTCCCCGCCTACATCATCGCGTTTTTCGGCGTCCTCCGGGCGGGCGGCACGGTCGTACAGACGAATCCGACGTACACGCCGCGGGAGCTCGTCGAGCTGTGGTCGGACGCGGGCGCGACGGTCGTCGTGGCCCTCGACATCTTCCTCCCGAACGCGCTCAAGGCGAAGCCGGAGACGATGGTGAAGCATGTCGTAGTCGTGGACGCGAAGGACTTCCTCCCCGGGCTCTTGGCGGTGCTGTACCCGATCAAGAAGAAGAAGGACCTGAAGAAGGCGGGCCACTACCCGCTGGTAGTCCCGGAGGAGCCGTGGATCCTCGCGTTCACGGACCTCGTGGCGACGAAGGCCGAGCCGGGGAAGGAACCGCCGACAGACCCGGACAAGGATGTCGCGGTCCTCCAGTACACGGGCGGCACGACCGGGACGCCCAAGGGCGCGATGCTCACCCACGCGAACCTCTTCGCCAACGTGCTCCAGGGGGTCGCGTGGATTCCGCACATGGAGCACGAGCGCTTCCTGGCGGCGATCCCAATGTTCCACGTCTTCGGCCTCACCGTCGCGATGCTCATCCCGATCCGGATGGGCGCCACGATGATCCTTTACCCCAACCCACGCGAGATCGGAGCCGTCCTGAAGGTGATCACGAAGTCGAAACCTACGATCTTCCCCGGCGTGCCGACGATGTACGTCGCCATGCTGAACCACCCGAAGCTCGGGAGGGCGGACCTCCACAGCGTCCGCGTTTGCCTCTCCGGCGCCGCCCCGCTGCCCTTGGAGGTCAAGCGGAAATGGGACACCGCGACGGGCGGGAGGCTCGTCGAGGGCTACGGACTCTCCGAGGCCTCGCCGATCACGCACGCGAACCCGCTGACGGAGGACGGCCTCGTGAAGGAGTGCATCGGCCTTCCCTTCCCCGACACGGACTGCCGCATCGTCGACGTGGAGACGGGGACGCGGGAGATGCCCCGCGGCGAGCCCGGCGAGCTCACGATCAAAGGCCCGCAAGTCATGAAGGGATACTGGGGACAGAAGGAGGAAACGGAGCAGGTGCTCCGCGACGGATGGCTGTACACGGGGGACGTCGCGAAGATCGATGAGGATGGATACTTCCACATCGTGGAGCGGAAGAAGGACCTGATCATCGCCTCGGGCTACAACGTGTATCCGCGCGAGGTCGAGGAGGTCCTGTTCCAGCACCCCGCCGTCCAAGAGGCGGCGGCCGTCGGGATCCCGGACGCGTACCGCGGAGAGACCGTGAAGGCGTTCGTCGTCCTGAAGACGGGGAAGACCGCGACCGAGGCGGAGATCGTGGCGTTCTGTAAGGAGCGTCTGGCACCGTTCAAGGTCCCGAAGCAGGTCGAGTTCCGGAAGGATCTCCCGAAGAGCCTGGTCGGAAAGGTGCTGAGACGCACGCTCCGCGAGGGAGAGCTTGCGAAACCGCCGAAGGACTCGGTCCGAGCAAACACTTAACTAGCGCCAGCGGGGTCCGTTTTCGGTATTCCTCATGGGGAAGATTGAGCGGCCGAGCGTCGAGTCCTTGATCATGGACTTCGCGATGTCCCTGACCCGGCGCTCGACCTGCAAGCGGATGCAGTTCGGATGCGTCATCACCTCGGAGGACATGACGCAGATCTATGGGTTCGGGTACAACGGCACCGCCAAGGGGTTCCCGAACGACGACTGTACCGGGGAACAAGGCGCGTGCGGGTGTCTTCACAGCGAACAGAACGCGTTGATCAAAGTGCGCACGAACGACCCGCGGAAGGTCGTCTTCGTCACTGGACAGCCGTGCGTGATGTGCGCGAAGCTGATCATCAACAGCGGCGCGTCGAAAGTCTACTACCGATCCGCGTACCGCTCCGAAGAGGGCCTCGAACTCGTGAAGAAGGCGGGCATCGAGACGGAGCGCGTCTAGGTCCCGAATCCGGGAGGCGGAAGGGTAATCCACCGGCCCCGAGTTTGGCGGCGCTGATGGTGGGGACGCGCGTCGGAACGATTGCGGGCCTTTGGCGGTATCCCGTGAAGTCGATGCTCGGCGAGGCTCTCCCGGAGGCGGAGATCGGCGAGAAGGGGTTGGCGGGCGACCGCGCGTACGCCCTCGTCGACGCCCGCACCGGCCGCGTGATCAGCGCGAAGAACCCAAAGCGGTGGCCCCGGATGTTCGAGCTCCGCGCGTCGTGCGCATCACCGCCAAGACCCGACGAGGATCCGCCGCCAGTCCATGTGCACTTTCCGGACGGCGATTCCGTTACGTCCGGGGAGCCGGGCGCGGAGGAGCGGATCTCACGCTTCCTTGGCGGGGACGTCCGCATCGTGACGAGCACCCCAGAGCAGCCCGCGGTCGAGGGGTACACCCCGCCCATCCCCGGCCTCGTCGAGGAGTTCTACGAGTTCCACCTCCCGCCGGGCCCGTTCCACGACTCGGCCGCGATCCACCTCGTGACCGCCGCCACCCTTGCCCGCCTCGGGGAGCTCTATCCGGCGGGACGGTTCGATGTCCGGCGGTTCCGACCGAACCTTCTCCTGGAGACGGGCGACCCCCCAGGGTTCGTCGAGCAGGCGTGGATTGGCGGGACCCTCACCGTCGGCGGGGCACGGGTCCGACTCACGAAGCCGTGTTCTCGGTGCGTGATGACGACCCTCCCTCAGGGCGATCTCCCCGACGATCGCGGAATCCTCCGCACCGTGGTCGCGGGCGCGGACGGTGATGTCGGCGTCAAAGGTCCTGTGGCGCGACCGGGGCGCGTCAAGCTCGGCGAACCCGCGTCCCTCGAATGAGCGAAACTCCTTTATCGCCTAGCCGGTTCCGACCGGCGATGGCGTCGCCCCTCGTTGGCATGCGCGTCGGTCCCTGCCCGCACTGCGGGAGTGCGGAGGTGTACCTGCGCGTGGACGGGGCGCCTCAGTGCAAGGAGTGCAAGTGGACGGGCAGCCCGAAGTACGATTCGAAGTACCTCCAGAGCTGGTCCCGCCTCCACCTGCCGAAGAATCCGAAGTAGCCTACGGGTCCGAACAGTCCCGGGTGTAGCCGCACCGTGTGCAGATCACCTTGCAATGCAACGCGTAGGCGGGGCCGTCGCATACGTCGCACCGCAGCCCCGCGTCCTCGAGCTTCGTTGGCGGGGACGACCCCTCCATGAGAAAACCATCCGTTCGCGGGGAATGAACGTTTCCCCGTCCGGCGCCTAGAACCGGACGACCCCGCGGACCTTCCGCTCCCCCGCCGGAGTGATCGTGACGCTGCCGATCGACCCACCGCCCGCCAAGACGAGCGCCTCGACGAGCCCCATGGACCCGAGCCGGCCCAGGGCCTCCTCGAGGTGGCGGCCGTCGAACCGGAAGCCGGTCCCGGCGAGGCTGCTCCGCAGTTCCTCGACGCTCATCGGCCGCCTCGCGGCCGCGAGGACCTGCAGGATCTTGAGCCACACGTACTCAAAGGCCATCGGACCCTCTCACGCGTTCCCGGACCATTGCGATTGTGGTATGCGTTTTTCCGAAGATATCCTTATTTTGGAACAATGTTCGAATCGTGGCCTCGCGACCCGATTCAGGTCGGGACGAAACGGAACCACACGCGGCCGTCCGCGAGCTCATGGACCTTGAGCCGGACCGGGTCCCCGATCTTCAGGTCCTCGTACTTCGCGTCGTCGATCCGTGCGACGACCTTCATCGGCGCGCCGTCGAGCTCGACGACGGCGACGACGAACGGCACGTCTCGTTCCATGCCGAGCGGCGCCCCCGCGTACACCGCCGTGAATGCGAACAGCTTCCCGTTGGCGGGGAGGTCCACCCAGTCCATCTCGTCGCCGTTGCAATCGGGGCACACCACGCGCGGTTGCCAATGGGTCGCACCGCACCCCTTGCACCGCGTCGTGGTCAGGCGGCCCTTCTTCAAATTCTCGTAGAACGGAAAGATCCGCGTCTGGTCGGGGGACTGGAGCGGGACAAAGTCGAACGCGAAGTGCGTTTCCTGGGGCTCGCCCACGTCAGCCACCCCGATGGAGGACCATGACCGCATGGTTGTTCGCGTTCCCGCTCAAGTTGTGGCACAAGCCCCAATCTCCGCCGACGTACCGCTCCTGCGGGACCTGCGCGCGGAATTGGCGGGTGACCTCGATCGCCTGCGCGACGCCCGTCGCCCCGAGCGGGTGGCCGCAGCCGAGGAGGCCGCCACGGAGATTCGTCGGGAGTTCCCCGCCAATCCGCGACTGCCCCTCCGTGACGTACGTCCCGCCTTCGCCCTTCCCGCACAGCCCGAGGTCCTCGTACTCCATGATCTCGCTGATCGTGAAGCAGTCGTGCGTCTCCGCGAGGTCCATGTCGTGGACGGTCACGCCCGCCATCTTGAACGCGTCCGCCGCGGCCCGTTTGAGCGGGAGCCACGTCGTGAGGGACTCGAGGTTCACGACGAGGGAGCCGGACTGCGCCTGCCCGAGGCCCTCGATGAACACGGGGGTGTCCGTGAACCGTTTGGCGGCGTCGCCGTGGGTCATGAGGACCGCGGCCGCGCCGTCCGTGATCCCGCTGCAGTCCAGCAACTTCAGTGGCGGCGCGATCCGCGTCGAGCCGAGCACCTTCTCCTTCGTCACGCGCTTCGGGAAGTGCGCGTATGGATTCGTGGCGGCGTGGTCGTGGTTCTTCACGCTCACCTCCGCCATCTGCTCCTCCGTCGTCCCGTATTCGTGCATGTGGCGTTGCGCCACGAGGGCGAAGTACGGCGGCGCGTTCAGCCCGTTGACGCCGTCCCATTCCCGGTCGAGGACGCACGCCATGCTCGACTGCACTTCCGCCATGCTCGGGAGGTTCATCTTCTCCGCGCCGACGACGACGGCCACGTCCGAGAGACCTGAGACGATGCTCGCGTACGCGACGCGAATCGCGCTCTGACCGGATACGCACGCCATCTCCGTGCGCATCGCCATGCGGGAGGGCTTGAGGCCGAGCTGCTCCGCGACGATGGGGGCCGGGTACGCTTGGAACGCGAGGCGGTCCACGAGCGCGGAGCCGACGAAGAGGGAGTCAACCTCCGGCTTGTCCAGGTTCGGGACGTCGTCGAAAAGGTCCTTCCCCGCCTCCTGGACGAGCTCCTTGTACGTCGCGCCGCGGACGCCCCACTTCGTAAGGCCGGTGCCGACGATTGCGACCTTCCGCACGGCCCGAACACCGGGCGGACGCTATTTAATCCTGCGGCACTTGGCGCGAAACCCCGGGCCGCAGTGCACCGCTCGCGGACGGATAGGACCGTGCCGCGGCTGGCGATTCCCAGAAGAGCCCCCCACCGGTCTCGCGGCGCACGACTGCGCCCGTCGCCGCCAATTCGTCAAGCTGAATTTCCGCCTCATCATCGGGGAGGGCGAACACCGCGGCGACCTCTCGCGTCGCCGTTCGCGCGAACCGGTTCACGAAGGAGATCACAGAAGACGGCGTCGCCGGAGGGCTCGGGACCGCGCCGAGGACGTGCTCGAACGCCTCCCACGGCTGGTACCCCTCGATGCGGACGCTCGAGTGCGTCCCGTGAATTACAAACGTGGGAAATCCTTGGACGGACTCGCGGCGGCATTCGGCGAGGTCCGTGCGGAACGCCGCTTCGGCCGACCCGTCCTCGAGGGCGCGCGAGAATGCCGCCGTATCGAGCCCGCGCTCCGCCGCCACCTCGAGTTGGACTTCTCGGCGGTGAATCGATCGGCCCTCGATCAGGAACGCCTCGCGGAGCCCACGCAAGTAACGCGCCGCGGCCTCCTTCCCCTGCGGCTCCGCAGCCTTGGCGGCAATGCACGCGGGCCACGTCGAGATGAAGTCGTCGGCGCCCGCCGCAATCGCCTCCGCGTTCATCGGCATCCGATGCTGGCTCGCGACGGCCCCCATGAACGCGCTCACGGACTCCCGCCAACGTCCGCCAGACATGCGCGTCCAGTACTCCCGCATCGGGGTGAAGTCTTCGAAGAGGCCGCCCATTCGGACGTCGATGTCGACGCGGTCCGCGTAGAGTGTCTCGATCCGCCGGAGGGCGGGCTCGAAGCCCCAGCACCAGACGCTGTGCGGGTCCGTGTACCAGACGAGACGGATGCGATCCGAGCCGTGCGACGTCTGCATCGTCGGAACCGGATCGACCCGAACTTCGGCGGGCATTCTGGCCTCGAGGCACCGAGCCAGCCGTTTCTCTTAACCTTGTGCCCGGAGCGCGTTCGTCTTAAGGCGGGGAGGGTTCTCCGGGACGAAATGGCGGTGATGTGACGGCACCCGTCGCGGAAGGGGTCCAACACGGCGAGTCCACGTTCGAGGCGGGGGACGGGGTGAAGCTGTTCGAACGCTCTTGGACGGGAGGCCCGCCCAAGGCGGCCGTGATCCTCGTCCACGGGCTGAAGGACCACAGCGCCCGGTACGAGGAGTTGGCGGGAGATCTGGCGCGCCGACGGTTCGCCGTCTATGCCGCGGACCTGCGGGGGCACGCAAAGTCCGGGGGACCGCGCGTGTATGTCGACGCGTTCGACGAATACCTGGCGGACCTGGACCTCGTTCTCCAGCGGACGCGAGACCGCGTTCCGGGGAAGCCGATCTTTCTTCTCGGCCACAGCATGGGCGGCGCGATCGTCGCCTTGTTCGCGATCACACGAAAGCCGGATGTCAGAGGGATCATCCTCAGCGGGGCGGGGATCCGCGTCCCCGCCACAATTTCGCCGCGGACCGTGCGCCTCACGAAGCGGATCGGACGGATTCTCCCGAGGCTCCGCGTCCTGAAGACGAAGAACTCGGATTTCTCGCGCGACCCGGCGGTCGTCGGGGACATGGACACAGACCCGCTCATCGACAACCGGAAGGCGCCCGCGCGAACGGCCTCGGAGTTCGTCCGCGCGATGGAGCGGATCCAGGCGGGCGCAGGGGAGCTCACCACCAGCCTCCTCGTCCTCCATGGCACGGGGGACCGGCTCACGAACCCGGACGGCTCGCGAGAGCTCGTCTCGAAGGCGGCCTCCAAGGACAAGACGCTCAAGCTGTACGAGGGATTCTACCACGACCTCGTGCACGAGCCCGGGAAGGAACGGGTCCTCCGCGACATCGTTGAGTGGCTCGAGTCCCGCGCGGCCTAGGCGGCTCACTCAGAGAGCGCCGGCGCCAGGAACATCGTCTCTTGGCGCTCGATGAGCCGGGCGGGATCCGGCTGCAGGTTCGCGCGCTCCGCGGACCCGTAGTACTCTGCCTCCTTCGCTTCCCACGGCTGCACGCCATTGTACGACACAATCCACACGAACGTGTTCTCGCCTGGGACGACCCACGCACCCTCGATCGTGTACCCGAACCGCTGTCGGAGGAGACGGACGCCGTCGTTCCACTCCCGGACCCAGGCATTCATCTTCCCGCGCTTGATCCGGTAGATCCGCAGCTGCGTGACCGTCGGAACCACCTCGCCGGCGCCTGGAGAGGAGGGCGGGGGATAAACCCTCGGCCGGCCGATGCTTTCTTCCGCTCCCACGTCGTTGGCGGGGCGAAGGCGCGGCCGATGACCGTGCGCGCGGCCACCGCGCAGGACGCGACGGGGATCGTGGCCCTCCACAGGTCCGCGAACCCGTACGGGGACTGGTACAGGAACCCGCTTCAACGGCTCGGCCGCGTTCCGTACGAGGACCTCACGCCCCTCGAGCGGTACCTGCACGGCGGCTTCGGGATGGACCTCTCCCTCTTCCGCCGCCACCTCCACGAGCTGCAGCGGCGCGGCTTTCCCGTGCTCGTCGCGGAGGACCGCGGGAATCGGTCGGTACGCGGCCATTGTCAGATTCGCAACGGGATTGCCGCCAAACTCCGCGGTTGAGGAGGAACTTCGTCACCACGCGGAAGAACGCGTGCGGAAGCTCGGGTACCCGGGCATCGACCTCTCGGCCGCTGCGGCCCCTCGCGGCGCGAAACCTCTCACCAAATACGGAGCCCTTTGGGAGAATCACAGCTTTGCCGCGGACCTTAGAGCCGTACCGCCGCCGGACGAGGAATTCGAGACGACGTTCCTTGGCGGGGAGTACGGCGCGCTCGAAGGACTCATTCCCCTGGACCACCGGGAACCGGCGCGGTGGCGGTTCGAGACGTTGACCGCGCTGTGGCCCGCTGCAGAACTCGCGGGTCTCCAGGACGCGACCAAGCTCGTGGCGGTGATCGTACGACCGAGCGGAGGCGCCCGCTTCGCCGTCCTCGCGGCGCTCCGCGAATGGATCGACCCGCCGGTCGCCGAACTCGATGTCTGGCTCGACCCCGCCAAAATCACAAAAGCGCCCGAGATTGTGCGTGCTTACCGCATCGCCGCGGAGGTCGCGAGAAAGCTCGGGACAGAGCGGGCGGAGACATTCGCCCCGCCCCATGCCGCGAAGCCAATCAAGTCCCTCGGGTTCTGAACCTTGGTTGCGCAAATCTGTGTAGTCGACGAAGAAGCCTTTATGAGCGAGGACGGCCTCGCATGTCTGGGGAATCGCGGGGGTGTGGGGATTTCGAAAGCCGTTGCCTTCCTTCTCGGGCTGACGTTCGCAATCGCGTTGCCTCTCTCGTCTCTCCCAAAGCCCGCGGGCCCAGTGTTCGGCCCCTCGTACGTGGTTGCCGACTTGGAGACGCTGCAAGGTCAGATGATCGACGGCGTCGTCCCGCAACCGTACTTCGTCGGCGCGTACGTCAAAGGAGGCGACACGACCAACTTTGGGACGTCCCAACCGTGCCCCCTCGGAAGCTATCGTATCGACGCGGGGAACCCGTCGTTCGCCGCGAGCCACCTCGACTATCGATGGATCCACCAGTACGCCGAACCGCAGGACCTACCGCCGGTCGTGTGGGACCTGGCGGCGCCGCGGGGCGCAGTCATCGTCTTCCCGAACATCGACCACGGACCGTTCCCCGAGGAGGGGGTCGAGTACACGGTGTGGGGCGCCAACAGCTCGACACCGTTGTTCCCAACGGAATGGACGCTCGGGACCTTGAGCGCGATCTACACCAAGGGCTGGACGGACAACCCTAGTTGCTCGGGGGTGGAGTCGGATGACTGGGCCGGGGAGTACACGTTCGGATTCAATGCGTTCCGATACTTCGCGGTGTACTCCTCGTTCTCCATCACGATCTTCAACGATCCGTCGCACACCTCTTGGGAGGGGGCCGGAGACGACCACCCGCAGGACGGTTGGCAGTCGAACGACATGGAGATCGACGGCGTCGCGTCGCCGCTATGTTCCCCCGGAATCCCGCAGGCGGCCGCCGGCCCGGACCAGGTGGTCCCGGTGGGGACGACGGTGCAGTTCGAGGGAACCGGTTCCACGGGGAACGTCTCCCTGTACGGCTGGGACACGGACGGGAACTCCGTCATCGACCTGACCGGCGCGAGGCCGACGAAAACGTACACGTCGCCGTTCGATGGCGACATCACGTTGACGGTCGTGGACCGGAACGGGTGCAGCTCGACGGACCGCATGCACCTTTCCGTCGTCTCGAACCGCGCACCGGTCATCACCTCGTTCTCGGCCACCCCCGTGTTGGAGGGGGACACGGTCACCTTCGGAGCGATCGCATCGGATCCGGACGGAGACCCGCTCATGTACGCGTTCGACTTCGACGGGGACGGGACCTTCGACCTGAACGGGACGAGCGAGACCGCTACCCATGTGTTCGGGGACGACTTCGCCGGCACCGCGATCGTGCGAGTCAGCGATGGAAAAGTCGCCGTCGACGCGACGACGCCCGTCATCGTCCGGAACGTCGCCCCGTCAATCATTGGCGGTGTGACGGCATTCGTGGCGGTCGACCTCACCCTCCGGGTCGCAGGCGAGAAGTGGCACGACGTCCGCCTCGATGTCGTTTGGAACGACGCGATCCTCGCCACCGCCCGGGTCGTCCGAACCCCCGGGTCGCCGGACGCGCAGGCGGCGACGCTATCGGGTGAACGGATTCAGCTCCTCGGCGCTTATCGACTCGTTCTTTACTACACGCCCGCGGACGACCCCGTCAACGGGCAGCCGAACGGCGCGAACCCGGCCTGGGTCATCTTGCGTTTCGCGGACGGGTCGACTGCCCGATTGCACCACACGTTCAACGTGCGCCACCCGGACACGTGGACCTGGACCCTCGACGACTTCTCCGCGCTCCTCATCGGTCACGCAATCGAGTTTGGCGGGGCTGCGCACGACGTGGGCAGCGACGATCTCACGTTCGCCTGGGGCTTTGGGGACGGGACTACGGTCGAGACGACCTACTTCAACAATGGGGTCTCGCCCGATCCGTATCCGTCGCCGGACGCGAACCCGTTGACCGCCTCGGATGCCGTCGCGCACGCTTACGGCTCGGCGGCGTCGTACACCGTCACGCTGACCGTCCGGGACGACGACGGCGGGTCCGTGCAGCAGACGCTCGTGATCCTGGTCGGCTAGCCCGGCGCGGGGGTCCCGCGAACGTCCTTCGTGGGGCGGGCGACCGGCAACGCGTCCGCGGGCACCGACTCTCGTTTGGTCGGCAAAAGCGATCGGATCACCGGCGTGAACGGGTCCACGAGAGCGTGCGCAATCCCGCGTTCTCGGAGCCCGGCAGCATCTTCCTCTCGAACGCCCCCGCCAAGATACAGTTCGACGTCCCATCCCGCCAACTGCGCGAGCAGATCGGGGTCGGGGCCCGCGAACGTCCCCAGGCGCCGCAGGTCCATCACCGCCAAGCTCTCGAAGCCGAGCTTTCGCAAGGCCGCGGCCACGACGCGGAGGTCCCGGTCCTCTTTGGAGAGCTCGGACCAGACGACCCCATCCGCGACGTCAAGGCACGGGACGATTCCCTCGCTAATCTCGCGGATCTCCCGGAATTGGTCGAGCAATCGGAGCGTCTTCGTCCCGACGACGACGGACTCGACGTCGAGCATGTATCCATCCATCACGTCTTCGGGGCCCCGGACGCCGAGGTCGAGGAGCGCGGTCGTCCGTTTCGTGATTGGGCGGAGGTCCTCGAAATTGGGTTTGCCGTGGTTGATTCCCGCCAAGTCGAGGACGTATATCCGGCCCGCATTGTAGCGGGAGCCACCGACCGCGTCCCAGTACGCGGTCACGTCAACGCGGTAGTCTCCGCGCTCGAGCCGCCGGTCGTTCCATTTCACGTCGACGACCTTCGTCCGATAAATCGGGATCGCATCGACGCCGCGGACCTCGAGGAGGGGCACCGCGTCGAGTGGAAGGATTGGGATCGCGTCCGTCGTGGGCTTCGGCGGGTCCACCGTGGTTCCCGTCCGGGCCTCGTCCGCGAACCTCTGCCGCTCCTCCTCGGACGAGAACCGGAGGAGCATGCCTTCCTGCCCGCAGTCACGGCACACGTGGACCTGCCGCTCTGCGTTCACCGTGGGGAGGAACCCCTGGACCCAGATCTTGAGGTACGTGTTCAGGGATCCGCAGTGCGCGCACGCCAAGAGGTCTTCCGGCAACGTCGCTGAGGACGGCGGTTCGGGATATCTAGCTACCGCCGAAAAACCTCATTCCCTTCCGTCGTCATCGGTCTCGGACCCGAATGCCGCCCATGCATTCCGGATAGCCTTATCTATCGTGGTCACGTTGGCACGCTGGGAGCAGCTATGGAACTGCGCTACATCGAATCGAAGCGCGAGGGACGCGTCGGCATCGGGTACCTGAACAAGCCGAAGGCGAACCTGTACGACCCCGAGCTCATGCGCGACCTGAACTTCTGGATCGACGAGGTCCGGTACGACGACGAGATCGATGTCGCGGTCCTCACCGCCAAGTCCGAGGGGATGTTCTCCGCGGGCGCAGACATCAACTTCCTCCGGCAGAGCACGCCGGACCACAAGGCGACGTTCTGCCTCGGTTGCCAGGAGACGCTCAACAAGATGGAGTCGACCCCGAAGCTCTTCATTGCCGCGCTGAACGGCCACACCGTCGGCGGCGGCTTGGAGATCGCGCTCGCGTGCGACCTCCGCTTCATGGCCGACGGGGCGTTCAAGATTGGCCTCCCCGAAGTCACGCTCGGCGTTCTGCCCGGGACAGGCGGCACGCAGCGCCTCCCGCGGACGATTGGCAAGGCGCGCGCGATTGACCTCATGGTCACCGGGCGTCTGCTGACGCCGCCCGAGGCGCTCGAATGGGGGATCGTGAACCGCGTGTGGCCCGTCGCGGACTTTTGGCGGGAGACGATGGCGTTCGCGTCCTCGCTCTGCTACCCGAACCACGCCGCGCGCGCGGTCGGCTTCATCAAGCGGTCCGTGCAAGAGGGCATGGAGATGTCGATCAAAGAGGGCCTGTCCCTCGAGCGGGAGTTGCAGAACCGGCTCTTCGCGATGGACGATGCGAAGGAAGGGTTCGGCTCCTTCATCGAGAAGCGCAAGCCGATGTTCAAGGGCAAGTAGGATGGCGCACGCGGCAATCCTGTCGACGTTCATCGAGCCGCGATGTCCGTGTTGCGGCGTCCCCACCGCAGTCCTCCGGTCTGGCGGCGCGTGCGCCGACGACCTCTTCCGCGGGATTGTTTGCCGAGATTGCGGGCTCGAGACGTGCGCCCGCTGCGATCGGCATCACCGCCAAGGCGGCCACGCGACCTGCCCGGCGAGGTTCTAGCGGCACTCCGAATCCCGGGGCCCTTCCAAAGCCGCCAAATACCCAGCCCCGATTCCCGGCACCGCCGCCATGGCGTACGAGACGATTCTCCTCGAACGAAAGGGCGCGGTCGCGGTCGTCCGGCTCAACCGACCGGACAAGCTCAACGCGATGAACGCGAAGTTGAAGGAGGAAGTCGCGCAAGCACTGGGCGAGCTCGAGAAGGACGACGGCGTCCACGTCGCGGTGATCACGGGGGTCGGTGACAAAGCGTTCGTGGCGGGCGCGGACATCAACGAGTTCGCGGGGAAGACGCCGATCGACCAGTGGCGGGCGTACGGGCACACGTCGCTCTACAACGTCGTCGACCGGTTCCCGAAACCGTTGATCGCGATGATCAACGGATACTGCCTTGGCGGCGGCTGCGAACTCGCGATGGCGTGCGATATCCGGATTGCCTCCGACAAGGCGCAATTGGGTCAGCCGGAGATCAACATCGGCATCATTCCGGGCGGCGGGGGGAGCCAACGGCTCCCGCGGCTCGTGGGCCTCGGAAAGGCGCTTGAACTGATTTTAACGGGCGACCGGATTCCCGCCTCCGAGGCATTGCGAATCGGGCTCGTCGACGCCGTCGTCTCGCACGCGGAGCTGGAGGCGCGGACGCTCGAGCTCGCCGAGAAGATCGCGGCGAAGTCCCCGATCGCGGTGCGGTTTGCGAAGGCGGCCGTGAAGGCGTCGGCGAACCTGCCGCTCGAACAAGGCCTCCGGTACGAGCAGTCGCTCTTCTCCGCCGTCTTCTCTACTGAGGACAAGGAAGAGGGCGTGAAGGCGTTTCAAGAGAAGCGGCCGCCGCAATGGAAGGGCCGTTGAGCCGTAAGGGAGTGGCGGGCGAGAATCATCGGGGCCAGCCGGCCCGTTTCGCACATTCGTCCGAATTCCCGACGAGGAGATTGACAATCGTTCGATTTTTTCGGCGGCATCCATAAATACGTTTGAATGCGTTTCCGACGGGAATACTATGTCGACGCCCAGGTACGCCGCTCTCGACGGGGAAATCGTTCGGTGGGACAAGGCGACCGTGCACGCGTCGACGCACGCGCTCCACTACGGGACGGGCGTCTTCGAAGGGATCCGCGCGTACTACGCGCCGGGCGAGGACGAGCTCTATGTGTGGGAGCTCGACGCCCACCTCGAACGGCTCGTGCGGAACATGTCCGTCCTCGACCTCCGCGAGGGGCCGTCGAAGGACCGGATGTGGGACCTCACCCTGAAGCTCCTCCGCGCGAACGGATTCCGCGAGGACACGTACATCCGGCCCCTCGTGTTCCTCGGCGAAGGGACGATCCGCGTGCGGCCGCAGACGCAGCGCACGCGGTGGGTCCTCCTCACGGTCCCGCTCGGCTCCTACCTCGGGAAGAAGGTCATCTCCTGCATGGTGTCGTCGTGGACGCGCGTCTCGAACACGATGATCCCGCCCGCCGCGAAGATCAGCGGGGCGTACGTGAACTCCCTCTTGGCGGCCATGGAGGCGTCCCGTGCGGGCTACGACGAGGCGATCTTCCTCACGAAGGACGGCACCGTCAGCGAAGGGTCCGTGGAGAACTTGTTCATCGTGCGGCGGAAGAAGCTGTTCACGCCCTCCGTCTCCGAGGACATCCTCGAAGGCATCACGCGGGCGAACGTGATGGAAATCGCGCGCGACATGGGGCTGGCGGTAGAAGAG
>VBMQ01000057.1:0-2770 GCA_005878375.1 Methanobacteriota archaeon
AACGCGAGGCCCTTGAGCAGGACCGTCCCGCAATGCGGGCACACGTCGTCTTCCCCGCGCCATCCGCATACGCGGCACCGAGGGACGTGCGTCAGCATGGTCCGGACGGAGCATCGCGGCGATACATCAAGATGAGCGCGTCGTTATCACGACGCTACTCCGGTCCCCTCTTATGGAACGTCCAAAGGGCGAGAAGGAGGAGCAACACGATCCAGGCGACGGCGGCGGCTTCGGGGAGAATCGGGTCGACGGCCGTGCCGCCCGATCCGGCGAGACTCTGCGGGGCCGCGAGCCCGATGAGGAGGAAGTACACTTGCGTCGGGCTGCCGAGGCCGGACACCAGCGAGAAGTGGAAGTACCCCGCGGGGTCGTTCGCGAAGAGGGCGGCCCCGATCACGAAGGTAATGATCGGATAGAGGAGGTTGAACAGGAGCCAGGCCAAGACGCCGAACAGGATCGCCGTACCGCTCGTCTTCGCGATTGTCGAGAGCGAGAGTTGCAACAGGACGTAGGTCGCGATGAGCAGGAGCGACAGCCCGAGGAAGGCGGCTGCGAAACTGCCCGTCGGACTTTTCCCGGAAACGGCGGCGATGACGCCGATTCCCGCGAGGTTCACGAGGGTCACCGGCAACGCGACGGCGGCGAACGCGCCGAGGAACTTGCCGAGGAGGATGCCGCTGCGGCTGGCGGGGCGCGAGAGCAGCAAATCCATGGTCCCTTGGACGCGCTCCTTTGAGACCGCGTCGAAGCTGAGGACGACGCCGAACAGGCTGACGATAAACCCGGAGAGAGCCGCGATGATGATCAGCACGGTATCCGGCCCCGATGCAAACGTCGGGCCGCCGCTCCCGCCACGAACCGTTGCAGGAAAGGTCTGGGTTTCACCGGCGACCGTCACGTTCACGATTGAGTCCCCGCGGGGCAAATCGAACTGAAGGTAGCCGTGCGCGTCCGTGGATCCGACCGAAGTCCCGTTGACCGCGATCTGGGCGGGAACAACATCCCCGCTCACGTTGACAACATGGATCGCCATCTCGTCGTCCGAGCCGTCCCGGTCGAGATCCCCCTGAATGATGTCGTACGTGAAGTTCTGCGGTTGGGGAGGGAACGAGATCGTCGTCCCCGTCTGGAAACTTCCCACGGTGACCGTGGCGGCGATCACATCGGTTCCGCCGACGTCGTGGCGAACGAACCCGTTCCCGTCCGTAGCAATCTTCGCGAGAGGAACGGTGCCGTTCGGACCCAGCGCCTCGAGGTCCACCGTGCGACCCGCTTGGGGGCCTCCGAACGGGTCGGAGACCCAGACCACAGCCACGTGACTTCCGGTCGCGTTGTAGGCGGCATGGGGCCACACGACGACGGGCGGAAGCCCCCCGGGGAATCCGCCTCCCGAACCGAGCCCGCTGAACCCATAGGCGCCGCCGACGATGACGAGCGCCGAGACAAGCGCCATGATGATCAACCGGAGGCTCTTCAGGTTCACGAGGAGTTCTTGCACGGCGACCTGCCGCATCCCGCGAAAGAATTCCGGCGCCCTCACGCCCCGCCCCCTTTCGTCAGGGCGAGGAAGAGGTCCTCGAGGGACCGCTGCTCCGCCTTCAGCTCGCGGAGGGCGGCGCCGGCCATGACCAACGCCCGGCTCACCTCGCCGCTCACGTCGGAGCCCGCCTTGGCCGTCACATCCACGCCGAGTGGGGTCCGCTCCACGTTTGTCACGCCGGGAATCGCGGCCACTGCCCGGATCCCGTCATCCGTCACGCCCGCCGCCGAAACGCGCAGGACCGTCGGGGCGCCGGCCGTCAGCCGTGCACTGAGGTCGGCGATCGTGTCGACCGCCACGATGTGGCCGTGATCGATGATTCCGACGCGCTCGCACAGCTGCTCGACCTCGTACAACATATGAGAGGACAGGAAGATCGTCTTCCCCTGGCCGTTGAGCCACCGGATGAGGTCGCGGAAGTACCGCATCCCCCCGGGGTCGAGACCGTTCGCAGGCTCGTCCATGATGAGCACGTGCGGGTCGTGGAGCAAGCACTGGGCGAGGGCGAGCCGCTTCTTCATCCCGTGGCTGTACGCCTTCACCTTCTTCGCCATCTCGTCGCCGAGGCCGAACTGTTCGAGGAGTTCCTTGCCCCGCTTCCGAGCGTCCGCTCGTCGGATTCCGTAGAACGACGCATAGTAGAGGAGCTGCTGGAGACCTGTGAGCGTCGGGTAGAAGAGGACCTCGTCGGGCATGAGGCCGAGATTCTCCTTCACCGCCAACGGATCCTCGCCGAGGTCGTGTCCGTCGATTCGGATCGTCCCCTCCGTGGGCTGGAGGACCGTCGCGAGGATGCGGATCGTCGTCGTCTTCCCCGCGCCGTTCGGTCCGAGGAACCCGAAGATGCTCTTCTCCGGGACCGTGAAGGTCACGCCATCGAGGGCTCGCGCGCCGTGCGACCCGCCGTAGACTTTCGTGAGGCCCTCGACCTCAATCACGGCGCCGCGACAGCGCCCGCCACCTTAAAGGGTTACTCCACGGGGAGGAGTCGCACCGTACGTGTAGCGCGTAGGTTCATCGACCCCCGCCCGCAACGAGGGACCCGATGGCGCGGCTCCCGGAGCGGATGGGATCCCTGTTTCCGTTCGATCGGGTTCGCGAGTCCCAGACGGCGTTTCTCGCGGATGCGCGACGAGCGATCATCGAAGGGCAGCACTTGGTCGCGCACGCACCGACGGGCCTCGGGAAGACGGCGGTCGCGTTGGCGGCCGCGCTCGAATCGGCGATCCC
>VBMQ01000057.1:2800-29345 GCA_005878375.1 Methanobacteriota archaeon
CGTCGACGTTCGCGCGGTCGACATCATCGGCAAGCACGCGATGTGTCTCCAGCCCGCGGCGCCCCGGGGCGGGCGCGCCTTCCACACGTTTTGCGACCTCAAGGTGTCGAGCCGATCGTGCGCGTTCTACGCGACGCCGTCGACGGACGCTGCCGCGGAAGTGCTCGAGCGAGCCATCCATGTGCAGGACCTCATCCGCATCGGCGAACGCCACGGGACGTGCCCCCACAAGGCGGCCCTCGAGGCCGCCAAAGGCGCGGACGTCGTCGTGTGCGATTACAATTACGTGTTCAGCGCGCTCCGCGAGCAGATCCTCGGACGGATCGGGCGGGGTCTGAAGGACACGATCCTCCTCGTCGATGAAGCGCACAACCTTCCCGAGCGAATCCGAGGTCAGCAGTGCGGCGACCTCACCCTCCTCGGTTCGATGCGTGCCGCCAAGGAGGCGAAGGAGGTGGATTCGCGGTTGGCGGGCGAGCTCCGCGCCGTGGCGGGGGCGCTCCAGACCGCGCTGCGCCCGTTCCGGCGCGAGACGCGGGTGACGCGGGACTTCCTCCCGGAGGTTCTCGAGTCCGCATCGAGCGGGGGACCTGTGATCCGATGTGGGGATCTCGGAAAGGATTGTCTCGCGGTGGGAGAGACGCTTGTGCGTCTCGGCCGGCCCACGATCTTGCTCGAGGTCGCATCGTTCTTCCGGATGTGGGGGGAGCGGGAGGAGGCGGTGTTGCGCCTCGCGGACGGCGGCCTCGAGAAGCGCGTCGCGTACCGACTGCTCGATGCGTCCATCGTGAGCCGTCCCGTGTTCCGCGCCGTCCACGCATCGGTCGTGATGAGCGGGACGACCTCCTCGGCCTCGAGAAGGGCCGTCGCGTCCTGCGGGCCTACGCGCCGCCATTCCCGCCGGAGCACCGGCTCCTGCTCGTCACCCCGGCAATCACGACGTCGTACGGGAGACGGGACGAGAAGATGTATCGCCGCATCGGGGAGGAGCTCGCGCGACTCGCAGCGGCCGTCCCGGGGAATGTTGCGGCCTTCTTCCCGTCGTACGATCTCCTGGAGCGCGTCTTGGCGGGGGTCCGCTGGTCTTCGGTGCCAAAGGAGGTGCTCGTCGAACGCCGCACGTGGGGCAAGGCGGAGCGGGACCTCGCGCTCCGTTGGCTCGGGGAGCATCAGGCGACAGGGGGCCTGCTCGTCGGTGTCTTGGGAGGCGGCCTCTCGGAAGGGGTCGACTACCGCGACAACCTCCTGCGGGCCGTCTGCATCGTGGGGCTCCCGTTGAGCCCGCCAACGCTCGAGGTCGCGGCCCTGAAAGAGTACTACGCGCAGAAGTTTGGCGGGGAGAAGGGCTACGAGTACGCGGTCGTCTACCCGGCGTTGAACAAAGTTCTCCAAGCCGCCGGTCGCCCGATCCGGGGCGAGACGGACCGCGCGGTGATCGTGCTCATGGACGGACGGTACCTCGACGCGCGGTACGCGGCGGCGATGCCCTCCGACTTTCACTATCGGGCGACGGGCGACCTCGCGCGGGAGGCGATCGCGTTCTTCGGGTCCGCCGCGGCGGCGACGTGAGCCTTATTTACGGACGCCCGGATGCGCGGCCGTGCTCCTGAAGCGAGGCGCGGAGGCGGAGTTGCGTCGGGTCGAGTGGCACGGCCGACCCGCGGTGGAGAAGGTGCGCGTTCCGAAGGCGTACCGCCACGAGACGCTCGACGAGCAGTTGCGCAAGGTACGACTGCGCACCGAGGCCCGCCTGATGTCCGAGGCGCGGAGCCTCGGGCTGCGCGTCCCCATCCTCTACGACATCGACTTGACGGGGAATCGGCTCGTGATGGAATTCCTCGAGGGCGCGAGCGCGAAGGACCTGCTCCAGCAGGGGCGAGGCGGCCCGGCCCCCCTCGCTCGGGAGATCGGGGAGTTGGCGGGGACCCTCCACGCGAACGGGATCGTCCATGGGGACCTCACGACCTCGAACATGATCGTCCACGACCACCGGCTCTACCTGATCGACTTCTCGATGGGCGAGAAGACGGACTCCGTCGAAGCGAAGGGCGTCGACCTTCGCCTCCTCAAGGAAGCGTGGATGAGCGCGCACTTCGTCCTCGAGGGGCTCTTCGAGTCCGAGGTCTTGGCGGGGTATCGGGAGAAGAATCCCGGTGCGACCGACGTGATCGCCAAGCTCGCGGAGATCGAGGCGCGGGGGCGCTACACGTGATCCACTTCGTCACCACGAGCGATGGGAAGTATCGGGAGGTCGCGAACCTCCTCCACGGATACGGGATCAAGATCGAACGCGAGCGGCTCCCCGTGCCCGAGATCCAGGCGGACACAAGCGAGGAGGTCGTCCGGTACTCCCTCGACGTGCTCGCCGGCCTCACCGCCAACGACGTGCTCGTCGATGATTCCGGGTTCTACGTGAACGCGTTGAACGGATTCCCCGGGGTGTTCTCCGCCTACACGTACCGCACGATCGGGACGCGCGGTCTCCTGCGTCTGCTCGAAGGCGCGCAGGACCGGAGCTCTCGATTCGAGACGGTGATGGGCCTCCGCCTCGGGAAGGAGGTGCGCGTGTTCAAGGGCGAGTGCCACGGCGTCGTCGCGGCGGAGCCTCACGGCGCGGAAGGGTTCGGGTTCGACCCGATCTTCGTCCCGGACGGCGAGGTGCGGACATTCGCCGAGATGCCGATCACGGAGAAGAACGCGATCTCACATCGGGGGAACGCCGCCAAGAAGGTCGCGGAGTTCCTCCAGGGGCGGTGACGTGCGCCGCCGGTCGCGGCTCGCCGAGGCCCTGTTCCGCGCGGCGCTGTTCGTCCTCCCATTCGCCATCGCGTTCGTCTACGTCGTGACCCTGTTGGCGGTCTTGACCGTCGACGAGTGGCGCATCGTGTTCGGCGGGATGGCCACCTACCTCGTTGCGCCCGTGGGCACGGAGGTCGTGATCCCAGCGGTGTTCATCGCCCTCTTGGCGGTCCACGCGGCGTGGCCCGTGTTCGTCATCGCCGCCACGAGCGTCGTCCTCGTCGACGTCTTGACCGCGCTCTTCTTCCTGTGGAACTGGGACCTCATCGAGCGCGTCCCGCGCGTCGGCCGGATCCTGAGGCGGGTCGAGGACAAGTGCCGCCAGGTGATCGAGAAACGGCGGTGGGGCGGCGGGGCGACCCTGATGGCCCTGGCGCTCTACGTCGCGTTGCCCTTCCAGATGACCGGCGGGCTCTTCGGCTCCGTGCTCGGTCGCGTGATGGGGCTCAACAAGATCAAGGTCTTTTTGGCGGTGACCGCCGGGAGCATCGCGGGGGCGGTCCCCCTCGGCATCGTCGCCTATCTCGTCGGCCCGCCGGTGCTCGCGGCGTTGGAGTCCCCGAGCGCTCAGACGTTCGGGTTGGCGGCGGGAATCTTGATAACCGTCGCGTTCGTTGGCGCCGTCGTCCTTCTCTATCGGCGGGGGAGACGGAATGCAGATTGAGGGCGAGCGGTTCTTGGTGACGGGAGGGGCCGGCTTCCTCGGGCGGCATCTCGTTCCCGCCCTCCAGCGCCGCGGCGCATCCGTCGTCGTCCTCGATCGCGACGCGGACCGGCTGAAGACCGTCGGCGCATCCTCGAGCGGCGCTCCCGTGACGACCGTGCGCGCGGATCTCCGAAGCGACGGTCTCGGGCCGGCGCTCCGCGGTTGTTCGGCGGTGTTCCACCTCGCCGCGAATCCCGACGTGCGCCAGGGAGAGCAGCGAACGCGGGAGGTGTTCGAGGACAACGTGCTCGCGACCGCGCGCCTCCTGGATGCGATACAGGATGCGGGGATCACGCGCTTCGCCTTCCCATCTACCTCGACCGTGTATGGGGAAGCCACGATCGTGCCGACTCCGGAGGACTACAGTCCGCTCGCTCCCACCTCCGTATACGGATCGACGAAGGTCGCGGGCGAAGGCTTGATTCACGGGTTCGCCTCGAGGCACCCGCTGACCGCGATCATCTTGCGCCTCGCGAACGTCGTCGGGGGCGGTGCCACTCACGGCGTTGTATACGACTTGGTCCGCAAGCTCTCGGACGACGCCCGCGAACTCGAAATCCTCGGGCGCGACCCGGGAACGCGGAAATCCTACGTCCACGTGGACGACGTCGTCGAAGGATGGATGCATGCGTGGTCATCGGTGAAGGAAGGCGTCGAGACCTTCAACGTGGGGAGCGAGGACGCGATCACCGTGCGGGAACTCGCCGACCAAGTTTGCACCGCGGTCGGCGCTCACAATGTCACCTACCGATGGACCGGCGGCGTCGACGGCGGCGGATGGAAGGGCGATGTGAAGACGATGGCGTTGGCGATCGACCGCTTGAAGGCGCGCGGTTGGCGACCCCGCCACGGAAGCGCACAGTCCGTGCTCCTCGCCGCCAAGTCGCTCGCCTCCGGCGGCGCTAAATAGCGGGTGGCGTTCCCGCCCTCCATGGAAGAGAAGTATCTCACCAAGCACCCGGAGGGGAAGAAGGGTGTGAACATCAGCCGAACGAAGTACGAGGTCATGCGCAAGACGATTCTGACGCTCCTCGCGAGGGACGCCCTGACGCACAACGAGCTCACCGCCGCCGTGCACGCGAAGCTCAAGGGCAAGTTCGACGGATCGATCCCGTGGTACATGGAGGCGACGAAGCTCGACCTCGAGGCGCGTCGTGTGATCGAGCGCGTCGGGGGCAAGGGGCCGGACACGTATCGCGTCCGGTGAGCCAAACGATTTATCCGGACCCGAGGCTACGGCCTCCCGCCGGGGCTGTGGGGTAGCTTGGTCCATCCTATGAGCTTTGGGAGCTCGTGACGGCGGTTCAAATCCGCCCAGCCCCATCCCGCCTCGGGAGGTGCGACGTGAAGCTGGAGGAGATGACGAGCGCGGATGTGGCGAAGCTCCGGCGGAAGCCGGTCGTGCTGTTGCCCGTCGGCGCCGTCGAGCAGCATGGCCCGCATCTCCCGCTCGGGGCGGACATCGTCCAGCCGATGCACGTCCTCGAGCGAGTCGCGAAGCGGCCGGGCGCCATCATCGCGCCGCCGATCCCGTACGGTCTCGTCCAGACGAGCCGGCCGTTTCCCGGCAGCATCAGCGTGTCGTTCGACGCGCTGCGGGCGTACGTGGAGGACGTCCTCGCCGAGCTCATCCGGAACGGCTTCCGCCGCGTCGTCGTCGTCAGCGGCCACGCGGAGGGCGTCCATCTCGCCGCGCTCCGGACCGCCGCCAAGGCCGTCGTCGACCGGGGGAACGCGGACATTACCGTCCTCTCCGACTACGAGATCATCTACGGCTCGAAGTTCGCGGAGGCGGGCGAGGGCCACGCGGGCAAGATCGAGACGTCCCGAATCTTGGCGGCGCGGCCGGACCTTGTCAAGGGACGCGCGCCGAAGGGGACGAACCGAATCCCGAAGTACGCGGTCGTCCGCGATGCGCGGCGCCATTGGCCGGGCGTGACCGGCAACCCCGCCAACGCGTCCAAGGCGCTCGGCGAGGCCATCGACCGCCACGTCGAAGACGCGCTCGTGAGGATCGTGCGGACCGCGGCGCGCCGGCGCCTCTGACATGTGACCGGAAACCTTATGTCTCCAGCGCGACGATACCGGGTCGATGGATCATCGGCCTGTTCGCGCTCCTGTCCTTCGTCCCGGGCGCGCTTGGCCACTGCGGCTTTAGCCACGGGGATTCGAGCACGTCGCAGCCGGGCTTCAGCACCCAGACGGCCCCGGCACCGCCGTCGGCGGTCGCCATGATCGCCTTCATCGCCGTGCCCATCGCGGTCGTCGGCGGGGCCCTTGCCCTCGTCAAGAGCACGCCCGCGAAGTCCGCCACCGGGAAGTGGGTCGCGACCCCGGACCGGTGGGAATGGGTCCCCGACAAGAAGTGAGCGTCGGATTCGCGCTGTGAGACTTCAGGCGAGCGTCGCCTCTTCGATGCGCCATCGGCCCGCCGATCCTTCCCATTCCCGCACCGCTTTGACGACCTCGAGCCGTTTCTGGAAGTTCGGCGCGTGAAGGACGATGGTCTCATACTCTCCGCCCTCTCCGCACGGGTGCACGCCCACGCGGTCCCGAAGTCCCAGGAGATCCGTCACGGCGCTCGCGTCGAGCGCGCGACCGAGCCAGGACGCGTCGAGCCCTTCCGCAGACACGAGGAGATGCTCGGGGTTCCGCCGCCAGAGCGGGGCGAACACCCGCAATCCGAGCTCGTGCCCCACGCGGTTGACCCGCCGGTGTTGGTAGTCCGAAGCAATCGTTCCGACGATGACGCCGTCGACGCGAACCCGCCGAAGCGCCGCCCGCAACGCATCAAGTTCCGCCTCCTCCCCGCGGCCGGCCTCTTGGGTGATGAGGGGGATGCCAAGGGCTTCTGCCAGGAGAGGGGTGACGTGCACGTTCGGGACATGGTACAACATGGACGCCGCATCCTCGGGGCGAATGGTGATCAGATGGGTGACGTCCCATCCGCGCTGCTGGGCGGCGTAGATCGCGTAGGTCGAGTCCTTCCCGCCCGAAAACAGCGCCGCGACCTTCACGGGAGGGCGATGGGGGCGGAGGGCTTAATCGGACCGTCCGAAGGCCCGGGGGAACCCTTATCCACGCCCGCCAGGTTCTCGCGGCCGTGAGCGAAGACCTGAAGCGATTGGCGGGGGAGGCCGCCGTGGCGTACGTCAACGATGGCATGACCGTCGGGCTCGGCACCGGGTCGACGGTGGCATTTGCGATCCGGAAGTTGGGAGAGGTCGCGCGGTCGCGGACTTGGCGGGTCCTGGGAGTCCCCACGTCGGCGGGCGCGGCCGCGCTCGCGAAGTCTGTCGGGATCCCCCTCGTCGCGCTTGAGGACGTCGAGTCGATCGATGTCGCGCTCGACGGCGCGGACGAAGTCGATCCGAAGCTGAACCTCATCAAGGGAGGCGGGGGTGCGCATTTCCGGGAGAAGGTCGTCGCGCGGGCCGCATCGAAAGTCGTCATCGTCGTGGACGAGTCGAAGCTGGTGCCCGTCCTCGGCACGAACGCGCCGGTGCCCGTCGAGGTCCACCCGTTCGGATGGAAACAGACGAAGACCGCGCTCGAGGGATTGTGGTGCACCGCGGCCTTGCGGCGCGCGGGGGACATGCCGTTCCTAACGGACAACGGCAACTACCTGATCGATTGCAAGTTCGGGGCGATTCCGAAGCCCGAAAAACTTGAGCGGGAGATCAACAACATCCCCGGCGTCCTCGAGAACGGCTTGTTCGTCGGCCTCGTGGACGTGGTTCTCGCGGCCGGGCCGGGGGGCGTCCGGACGCTGAGCGCCTAGGACGCCCTCCGCTTGAGGCGGCGCAAGGTCCCCTGGATCTCCTCGACCTTTCGCCGCTCCTCGCGGGCGATCGCCTCGACGATCTCACCGAACGGCGTCGTGAGTCGGTACGCGTGCACGGGCCGGCCCTTTCCTTCCTTCTTGAGGTCCCGCTTGTCGACCCATCGGCGCCGCCGCAGCTCCTGCATCGCGATGCTGACCTCGGGCTGGCGGAGCCCCGTCGCCTTCTCGACCTCGACGGACGTCGTCTCCTCCCGTGTCGCGAGGAAGACGAGCGCCTTCGCGACGTTCTTCGGCATGCCGGTACGGGCGAGGAGCTCGACCGTGTCGTCCTTGTGGCGGGGGCGGGCGTCCCGGCTCATTTATCGACCGAGGAAATATTATTGTGCGAATATATATGTGTTCCTATTTTATCCCGCGGCCTCCCATCGGGAGGGCGGCCACTCCCGGTTCGATCGCCGCCAGAAGGTTTATACCGGTCCCGCGGTTTGGTTCAGGGCTGGTTCGCAGAAATGAAGCTTCCCCGTGTGATACGCGGCTACTGCCCGTATTGCAACAAGCACAGGGACCTCGAGATCGAGCGGGTCAAGACGCGGCCGCGGTCCGAGTTGCGCAAGGGGCAGCGACGGTTCCGGCGGGTGACGTCGGGGTACGGAGGGTTCCCCCGCCCGAAGCCGGAGGGGCGCGAGAAGCCGACGAAGCGCGTGTACTTGCGGTACCGGTGCAAGGAGTGCAAGAAGGCGCACCAGCGGCCCGGGATCCGGGCGAAGAAGTTCGAGCTCGTGGAGGTCCACGCGTGATTCCCCAGCCCCGCGGGCGCTTCCTGAAGGTGAAGTGCGAGGATTGCGGGGGCGAACAGATCGTCTTCGACCGGCCCGCGACCGTCGTGGTCTGCCTGGTGTGCGGCGCCACGCTCGCGCGGCCGTCCGGCGGCGTCGCGGAGATCGAGGGGGAGGTCCTCGGGGCGGTGGAGTAGATGCCCCGTGGGCTGGACTTCCCGGAAGTCGGCGAGCTCGTCGTCTGCACGGTCGCGGACGTCAAGAACTTCGGCGCGTTCGTGGGGCTCGACGAGTATCCGACGGAAAAGGGACGGCAGAAGCTCGTCCTGCGCGCGAAGAACCCGGACAAGGCCGACGACATCAAGTTCGAGGCCGGGGATTTCCGCGAGGGCTTCATCCACATCACGGAGGTCGCCCCTGGGTGGATCAAGTACATCCGGGACTACGTCCGCGAAGGCCAGAAGGCGGTCTGCAAGGTCCTCAAGGTCGACGAACAGAAGGGCCACATCGACCTCTCCCTGAAGGCGGTCAATGAGCACCAGAAGCGGGAGAAGATCCAGGAGTTCAAGAACGAGCAGAAGGCGGACAAGCTCATGGAGTTCGTGTCGGTGAAGCTCGGGCGCTCCGAGGACGAGTGCTGGGACCAGTTCGGGTACGTGCTTGTGGACAAGTTCGGCTCCCTCTACGCGGCGTTCGAGGCCGCCGTCGTCGACGAGAAGGCGATCGAGAAGATCGGCGCGGGCGCGGACTGGGTTCCCGCGTTCCTCGCCGTCGCCCGCGAGAACATCGCGCCCCCATGGGTCGACATCGACGGCTATCTGGAGGTCACGTGTCCGAAGCCCGACGGGGCGAAGCACATCCGGGACGCCCTCGTCAAGGTCCAGAAGAACGAGAAAGTCTCGGTCAAGGTCCAATACATCGGCGCGCCACGGTACCGGCTCCTCGTCCGCGCGAACGACTACAAGACCGCCGAGGAAGAGATCCAGAAGGCGGCACAACGGGTGATCAAGGCCGTCGAGAGCCACGGCGGCGAGGGCAAGTTCATCCGGAAGGAGTGACATCGCGATGCGGACGCAGATGCGAGTGTGCCGGGAGGACCGGACGTACACCCTGCGGGACGCGTGCCCTCGGTGCGGGTCCCCGACCGTGGCCCCGCTCCCGCCCCGCTACTCGCCCGAGGACCGGTACGGGTCGTACCGCCGGAGACTGAAGAGAGAAGGAGCGAAGTGACGATGGACGACATCGTGATCCATTACCTGGAGAAGCCGCAGCTCGAGGACCCCGTGTTCGTGCAGGGCCTGCCCGGGATCGGGAACGTCGGGAAATTGGCGGCGGAGCACCTGAAGGACGAGATGAAGGGCGTCAAGTTCGCGGAGATATACTCGAAGTTCTTCCCGCCGCAGGTCCTCGTCCTCGACGACGGCCAGGTCCGCCTCGTGCAGAACGAGATGTACTACGTGAAGCGCGGGAAGGGGAAGGACCTCGTCGTGCTCGTCGGCGACTATCAGGGGCTCACGCCGGACGGTCAGTACGAGCTCGCGGACTTCGTGCTCAAGGAGCTCCACAAGCTCGGCGTGCGGCGACTGTTCACGCTCGGCGGGTATGGCATGGGCCGCATGGTTACGAAGCCGCGTGTGCTCGGAGCGGCGACGGACAAGGCCCTCGTGAAGGAGATGGAGGGCCACGGGGTCGTCTTCGCGCGCGGGGAGCCGGGCGCAGGGATCGTGGGCGCGTCCGGACTGCTCCTTGGCCTCGGGAAGGTGTACGACATGAAGGCCGTCTGCCTGATGGGCGAGACGTCCGGGTATTTCGTGGACCCGAAGAGCGCGCAGGCCGTGCTCGAGGTCCTCACGAAGGTCCTCGACATTACAATCGACTTCGCAGAGCTCGAGACCCGCGCGAAGCAGATCGACCAAATCACGAGCAAGTTGCGCGAGGTCGAGGCCGTCCCGGAGGGGCCGGGCAAGGAAGACCTCGGCTACATCGGGTGACACGCGAAGCTTCTTTACCGCCGCCCCATCTTCTCTAGAGGACGCATGACGAAGGACGAGGCGAAGAAGTACTTCTTGAAGGGGTACGAGCGCGGGCTCAAGGACATGGTCGCGGAGGTGCTCAAGCTCGCCTCCCGCGGGTACGGGGTCACGGAGCTCTCCGTCGTGCTGAAAGCGAAGATGTACGAGCGCGCGCTCGAGGACATGGACCGCAAGATCGAGGCGGGAGACGTCGACCTGGGACTGGCGGCGCCGACGCTCGGCGCGCTCCGCGGGCGGGGGAGCTATCTCGTGCGCGAGGAGCGGGGAGAGAAGGTGTTCGAGCTGCTGGGGGAACTCACCGCCAAGGAGGCCCGCCCGCTCTGCATCACGCGGACGCATCCGAAGGACCTCGGCGCGCTCGGGGTCGACCTCGCGAACTTCGTCTGGCTCACCCGCCAACCCGTGAAGGAGGTCGCCTGCGCGTCGCCTACGGATCTCGTCGGACTCACGACGACGATCCACCGCCACCTCGAGGCGGCGAACGCGGTCGTCGTCGTCGAAGGCCTCGAATACCTCGTCTCGCAGAACAGCTTCCCCGCCGTCCTGCGGTTCGTGCAGGCGATCCACGAGAAGGTCGTGCTCAAGGACTCGTACCTCCTAGCGTCCGCGAACCCGGAGGCGTTCAAGGAAGCGGACTACCGCCAGCTCGCGCAGGCCGTAACCGCGGAACTGTAAGGCGGTACGAGTTGCATGCACACGAAAGCTTGATGGCACATCCGGTGGATGAAGGAGGGATGTCGAAGGCGTTGCGCGAGGTCGGCCTTGGAGACCGAGTGGTATGGGCCCTCTTCGACTCAGGAGCCGGACGTTCCTACATCGTACGTAGTGCGATCCCACAGGGCGCGGTCGAGGGGAAGGATCAGACCGCCCGAGAGGTCGGCCTTGGCGGACGCGGGCATCGCATCCAGGAGTGGAGGACTCTCGTCGTGGAAGCAGACGGATGCGACTTCAGCTTCAAGGCGTACGTCCTCGACGAGATCGGAATCGAAGAAGGCCGCCCGATTGAGCTGATCATCGGCGCGCCCGCCCTCGAGGAGTGGGAAATCGGAATCCGCCCGGAGGGACGGCGCCTCGTTCCAGACCTCAGCCGACTGCGCGGGGGCTCCTTCGTGGACTTCTCTGGAACTTCGCTCGCGTGATGCCTCGGCGTGAACCGCACGAAGTCTTATGGCTATCCCGCCAATCGTCGCGCCGCTCCCGTAGTCTAGCCCGGTCAAGGATCCTAGCCTTTCGAGCTGGTGACGCGGGTTCAAATCCCGCCGGGAGCACTCCTACCTAGGTTTGCTCGGATCCGAGGGTCCGCTGTCCGCTCGGTAATCCAGTCACAGAAAGGCGAAATAACATGACCCGAACCGGCGTTACGGTATGGGGATTTCATGAAAGACGCTCGACGACGCGTGGAACGCTGGACCCGGAAGTTCATCTTGGGAAACATTCCGGAAACGCCACACCCAAGACGTCGCGGTGTACTGGCCCGGCGGAGGCCCGCCCACGAAGGGCCGGCACAACCACGACCTGGAGGCGGTGCAGTTCTTCAAGACCTTTCCGGACAACCACTTGATCAACCGGCCTTACAAGATCCTCTTCGCCGATGGGAACCACACGTGCTCCGTGGCGGAGTTCTCGGGGACGATGAAGGGACCCATGACGATGGGCGACCGGGTCATCCCGCCCACGAACAAGAAGTTCAAGCTCGAGTTCTGCACCGTGGCCACGTGGAACGAGACGGGGGAGATCACGGAAGAACGGCTCAACTACGATCTTGTCGGATTGATGAAGCAAATCGGCTTGGGGTGAACGCTCGGTCCTTCCCGGACGGTTGACGACCCAACTTGTGCAGGACCCGGGGGGTAGTCCCGCGAGAGTCCACTTCCCGCCGGGAGCTCTGAATCCGAATTGACAGGGCGGCGGTCCGCGTCCGTCACATGGCGAGCAGGTATCGGGACCGCCTCAGCCGACCGGAGGCGGGGTCCACCGCCAACCCGAGGCTCTCGAGGGCGTGGAGGCCGAGGACCTGCCCGTCCCGGGGCGTCGCGAAGACGACCGCGGTGGGCGCGTACTCCCCGCGGTAGTCGACGTACGCGTCTCCGAGGTCCCGCGTCACGCGACGTCCTGTGATCGTCTCGAACCGCCGCTTCCGTGCGCGCGTGATGCCAAGAGCCTTCAGGACGCGCGCGTCGATCCAGGAGTACGTCGACCCCGTGTCAACGAGGAGTTCTAGGATGACGGGCTCGCCGTCCCGGTCCTTCCGGAACCCGAGGCGTGCGATCGTCTCGCCCATGCGTTTCGCGCGGGACATCGTCGCCATCAGGATAGCACCTCTGGATACATCTACACTACGGACGGCGCGCGCGATCCGTCGTTTTTCGCGCTCTGGACCCGAGGCACCCATCGCTTTCAAATAACATTACAACTTCTCACCAAACTTCGCATTGCTAACTTCAGTCTATGGGGCCTTGCTCCTCGGTGTGGAGGGGCAGGATGAAAAAAATGAGTCTGTCCGAAGCACAGGTGTCGGGCGAAGTCGGGAACGTGGCCGAGGCGTTGATCAAAGCGGCGCCGGCCTTGGCGAAGCTGGGACTGGACGGAAACAAGATGGCGGCGGAGCTGAAGGCGTTCCTCGCCATCGCCCAGAAGGCGAACGCGGAGCAGGAGGAGCTGAAGCGGAAGCTGAAGGCCTCCACCCCCGTCGTCGCGAACGCGTACCACGATGCGCAGATGAAGGCCTCCGGGTATCTGGACATCGTGATCGCGGCGGTGGACAAGACGTCCGATGAGGCGGCGAACTTCCGCCGCATCCGAAGCCGGATCGCTCGGCCGGGGCCGACGCCGGAGCCCCTCCCGGTCGCGACCCCGGAGCACACGTCATAGATGGGTCCCATGCCCCGGCGGGGCGCGACCCCTCCGGGGCCCTTTTCTTTTTCATCGCAACGACACTCCCCACACCGCCATCAATCGGCGGGCCGTTCGAGGTCCCAAGCAGAGACCAAGAACCCATCTAGAGTGGCGTCTCCGACCTTCGGTCCACATCCGGGTCGAATCCGTCCACACACGGAGCGATTCCGTCCGCATGCGCGGGGCGTCCATGGGGGCGGAACGGATCCCGTCTCGATGAGGGGCGAGTCCATGCCGACCGTGAGCCGCTCGATTCTCGTATGGAGGAGGTCGGTCCCGGTGCGGAGCGACTCGGTTCCCGGTCCGCGAGGGGGGGTCGGGGCGGGATCGGTCCAGTCCGTACGTGGAGCGGCTCGGCCCACATGGAGAGCAGGTCGGTCCGGATGTGGAGCGGGTCGGTCCCGACGTCCCTGAGGGAGGGGCGGGGTGTCGGGGCCTCCGCGTGAATGTCGTAAGGACGGGCGCGCCTGTGGACTCAATGAAGTCCAACCCCGGCGCCCGACCTGGCCAATGCCGGGCCGAGGTGGGCCGCGCGTCGTGTCAACGGGTCGAGCGGGCGCTCCGCGAGGGCGCTCGAGACTTCGCACGCCGAACTAAGATTACAAGCCCGCCGATGAGGATTGCGAGATCCACAGCGAAGCCTAAGCCGACGACGGGTGGGATTGCAAGCCATCCCGTCACGCATGAGATCACCCCGGTCGCAAGTTCGGACGCTACGAACGGCAACGTTGTGGCGGCAAACTCCCGCCCCGCCCCGCGCCGCGTCCGCTTGGCGGCGCGCGATCGGTACACGGCGGACGAGGCACCTCCCGCCAATAGGACGATCGAGAACATCGCCGCTAGAACCGGTTTCCAGTTCATCGGCGGGGGCTGCCGCGGCTGCGCGACAAAGACGGCGACAGTGCTCTCTCGTTCCGTGTTGTTCAGATGGTCGACGGACCGATAGCCGATGAGGTGGTCCCCGGGGCCGAGGGCGAATCCACCCGCATAGAATCTCCATGCCCCGCCGTCTATCCGGTACTCGGAGCGCGCGACGCCGCTCCCGCTATCAGCCGCTGCGAGGGTGAACACGGTATCCAAAGAGGCTTGTCCAGCGCCGGGTGAGATCGCGGTCACCGGCGCGGTGTCGTCCAGGATGAGTTCGAGGACTCCGGACCCGCGGTTCCCGAGACGGTCCGCGGCCGTGTATTCGACGCGCTTGAGCCCGTCCGGGCCGACGGCCTTGAGGGGTGCGAGGTACGGCGTCCACGTCCCGGCGTCGATCCGGACGTCGAAGGACGCGAGACCGACCGGCATCGCTCCTTGATCCACGGCCTGGAGCGTCGCCAGGGTCGCGGACGTCACGAAGTTGCCGCCAACGAGGTACTTCGGTTCGCCGATTGCCTCACCGATTGCCGGCGGACTGTCGTCCACACGAAGGATCGTGAACCCGGTGAGCTCCACGTTTCCCGCGAAGTCCTCGCTGTACCACTCGAGAAGATGCTCCGTTTCGCCCGAGAGACGAAACGGCCCGTTGGCGGTGTAGTTGATCCAGGATATTCCGTCCACACGGTACATCGTACGGCGGAGGCCGAGGGTACTACGGTCGGTCGCGGAGAACGAGAGGGCCGTCGCGGACGTCACGTAGACGGGCAGCGCATCCCACTTCGGCTGCCCGACGATGAGGACCGTGACCGGCGGGAGGGAGGATTCGACCCACACGTCGAGGGTGCGCTCCGGTTCGAGGTTCTCTAAGTGGTCTTCCGAGCGGTAGGCGATGCGGTGCGAACCCCCGGGGACCGTGAACGGCGTGCCGTAGGCGGACGCCGCGCCTCCGTCGATTCCGTATTCCGTGCGCGCGACCCCGCTCCCTGCGTCGGTGGCGGAGAGCGTGAACGCGGTCTGCACCGTGAAGGGTCCCGTGGCGGGGGAGATGGTGGTCGTGGGGGCCGTGTCATCGACGATGATACCGATCGTGACGACGCCCTCCTCGTTCCCGAGCAGGTCCCAGGATTGCATCTCGACCGCGTGAACTCCGTCGCCCCTGAGGACGAAGGGGGCGGAATAGGCTCCCCACGGCCCGCCGTCGACCCGATACTCCATGGTGTCCACCCCGACTGGGGTCACACCCCCGTCCGCCGTCGAGAGGTTCAACGGCGTCGCGGAAGTGACGTACGTCCCGCCGACGAGGTATTTCGGATCGCCGATCGCCAGGGAGGTCGTGGGCGGCGTGTTGTCCACGCGGAGGTAGTCCCATCGGGGGAACTCCGCGTTCCCGAGGTTGTCCTCGCTGTACCACTCGACGTAATGCCCCCCCTCGCTCGTGAGGGCGAAGGGGCCCGCGTAGTCGTTCCACGGACCCGCGTCGATCCAGTATCTCGTCGCCCGGATCCCGGCGCCCCCTGGATCGAGGACCGTGAGGGTGAGGGGCGTGGCCGACGTGACGTAGGTCATTGCCGCCGTGTAATTCGGCTGTCCGATCGAGAGGGCCGTGACGGGGCCGGCACGCCTGGTTGTTCGTTTCGTCCGTCTCCGGGCTCGCCTTGTCCGGGTCCACGACCACGCAGACGTCGTGCGCTCCTTGCGGTCCCGCGGTCCAGGTGACCGTGGCGTCCCCGGTCCCGCCGGACGGGTCGATGAGGGGCAGGACTTGGTCCACGCCGATCGGGGTCGAGCCGGGCGGGCCGTCGGAGAACCGGACCGAGACGTCGCGGGCCTCCTGGGTTCCAACGTTGTGCGCGGTCGCGCGGATCGAGACCGTGGCGCCGAAGGGGAACGGGTCGGAGGGAAGGAAGCCGAGGTCTCCGGCCGAGACGCGGAGGTCGATCGAGCCGCCGCCGGGGGGCAGGCATTTCCCCGGCGCCATCTCGATGAGGGTGAACCGGTCGGCGTACGTATCCTGCACGAGAAGCGTCGTCACCGTGTTGCCCGCGGGCTTCGTGTATAGGGGGCCGCACGACATGTCCTCGTCCCGGCCTCCGGTGTGGCTGAACACCCCGAGGTTCATTGGGGGGTCCGTCCTAAGATCGAGTGTGAAGAGGCGACCGTTGTTGGCGGTCCCATAGAACATCGTCTCGTCCCGATCAATCGCAAGCCCGCTGTTGGCAAAGCCGGTTAGGGCGCACCCGTCGAAACCTCCCATGTCGTTGCCGAAGATGTCGAGGTGCCGGACGTTGCAGCTAACATCGTTTGACATCCACAGGGTGTTGGTGGTGGGATCCCACGCCAGCCCGTCGATGAACCCGCCTCCCCCGAGGGCATTGGCTTTGACGAGGGTAGTGGTGCCCGTGGTCATGTCAACCCGAGAGAGGTCGCTCGAGTTCCATCCCCCGCCGTAGAGATATCCGTTGCTCCAGCTGAGCGCGATCGCGTTGCAACAGTCCCCGTTGTACCTGCCGGTCGGACCCCTCAGGGTCAGCGCCCCTCGGTTCGCGCCGGTCAGGTCCGTGAAAAGGATTCTCGTATCTTGATAGTGCGTGTACAGGATCCTCGCCCCGTCCCACTCGATTCCGATGCCGCAGCAGGAGATCATCGGCTCCGGCTCGTTGACGGTGAGCAGGACATCTCCCGGCGGTGCGGTGGCGAGTCCGGCGAGGCCGGCGAAGGCCAATGCCACGCCGAGGAATAGAACGAGGCCCCGGCTCAGGCGCCGTGTCACGGCTCCGTCGGATACGCGCGCGCCTCCACTCTCCTCCCGGAGGCGCATCGAGCGAGAGCGCTCATGAAGGTTGTGGTCCGATGGCCCCGCCAAGCGCCGACGGTGACGACGATGCCGGGCGAACAAGGGGTGCGGGAGAGGCTCCGGATGGCCTTTTCAACTGACGGAGGGGGCGGCCTATCGAACGAGCATGAGGCCGATGTTGGACCCCATCTTCCCGTGGCCGAAGCCGAGCGCGATCATCTCCATCGCCATGGGCTCGAGGTTGCGCGCGGCGGCGAGCGGCCCCGCATCGATCGGGTCGAACCCGATGTCGCCCGCCAATCCCATCACCGCCTTCTTGGCGGCGGCGTCGTCCCCCGCCACAAAGGCCGCGATCTTCTTCCCGCCAATCTGCCCGGTCGCCATGAGCGGAGCGAATGCGGTGTTGAACGCCTTCACGACCTTCGCGCCCCGCGCGAGCTTCGCGACCTCCTCCGCGGCGGAGGTCGTCGCCGGCCATCCCTCGGGCGGCGGGAACGCATTCGTCGCGTCGATCAGCGTCTTCCCTTTCCAGGCGCCGACGCCGAGGCCGTCCAGCGTCTCCTTCGCGGCGGAGAGCGGAACCGCCAAGATGATGGCGTCACCGAATCGGACGGTCTCCGCGTGCGTCCCGACGGAGACGTTCTTCGCGGGTGCCGTCTTCCCCGCGGGCTGGCGGGAGCCGAGGAGGACGGAATGACCGGCGCGCGCGAGTCCAGTCGCCAAGTTCGTCGCCACCTTCCCCGTGCCGAGGATTCCTACCTTCATGGTGTCCCCGGCCTCCCACGACGAGCGAGGTTCAAGAGGTTTTGGCGGTGACGCGCTAACCTTATGGTGGCCTTCGCCGTCCCGGACCCGATGGGCGGCGCCCGCCTCCGCTCCGTGAACCCCGCCACGGGCGAGGAGATCGAGTCGTTCGCGGAGTTCACCGCCAAAGAGGTGGACGCGTGCGTCGCGAAGGCCGAGGCGGCATTCCGGAATTGGCGGGGGACGCCATTCAAGGATCGCGCCGAGCGGTTGCGCGCGGTCGCGGAGGTCCTCCGTCGCCACGCGCGCGAGTACGCGGAGACGATGGCGCGGGAGATGGGCAAGCCCGTGCACGACGGTGCCGCCGAGGTCGAGAAGTGCGCGAAGGCGTGCGAGTTCTACGCGGACAACGCCGCCAAATTCCTCGCGGACGAGACCGTCGCTACGGAGGCGAAGAAGAGCTTCCTGCGGTACGAGCCGATCGGGCCCGTGTTGGCGGTGATGCCGTGGAACTTCCCGCTGTGGCAGGTCTTCCGGTTCGCGGCGCCCGCCCTGATGGCGGGGAACGTCGGACTCCTCAAGCACGCGAGCAACGTCACGCGGTGCTCCCTCGGGATCGAGGGCGCGTTCCTCGAGGCGGGATTCCCGGAGGGCGTGTTCCAGAGCCTCGTCCTCGGGAGCGGCGGCGTGGCCCCTCTCGTGCGCGATCCGCGGATCAAGGCCGTGTCCGTCACCGGGAGCGAGAAGGCGGGCGCGTCCGTCGCGGAGGTCGCGGGCGCGTCCGTGAAGAAGGTCGTGCTCGAGCTTGGCGGGAGCGATCCGTTCGTCGTCCTCCGGGACGCGGACGTCGAGAAGGCGGCGAAGGCCGGCGCGGAGGCTCGGTGCATCAACGCAGGCCAGAGTTGCATCGCCGCCAAACGGTTCGTCATCGAAGCGGCGGTCTACGACGAGTTTTTGGCGGCGTTCACGGACTCGATGCGCCATCTGCGCGTGGGCGATCCGTTGCGCGAGGACACGCAGGTCGGCCCGCTCGCGCGCGCGGACTTGCGCGAAGAGCTCGACCGCCAAGTCCTCGTGTCCGCGGAGCGCGGCGCGAAGGTCCACCTAGGCGGGAAGCCGATCGAAGGGGCTGGCTCGTTCTATCGGCCCACGGTCCTCGCGGACGTCCGCCCGGGGATGCCCGCCTATGAGGAGGAAGTGTTCGGGCCCGTGGCGGCGATCGCCCGCGCGAAGGACGAGCGCGAGGCCATCCGGATCGCGAACGACACGCGATACGGATTGGGCGCGAGCCTCTGGACGCGCGACGTGGACCGCGGCCTCCGTTTGGCGGGGGAGCTCGAGGCGGGGATGGTGTCCGTGAACCGGCGCGTGCAGTCCGATCCGCGGCTCCCATTTGGCGGCGTGAAGGCCTCCGGGTACGGGCGGGAGCTCGGCTCCCTCGGGATCCGCGAGTTCGTGAACGCGAAGACGATCGTCGTGGGCCCGTAGATGCCCCGCCGGAAGTACGGTCGCATGGTCAAGCCGATGCCGACGGCGGTCGAGCGAAGAAAGTGCCGCTTCTGCAAGGCGGGGCGGCCGTGCCCGATCCACAAGGACGAGGCCGCGAAGTAGCCCGCAATCCTTATGGCGGGGGCGCCCTTCCGAACCCTCCGCGGGCTCGTGGTCTAGCGGCTATGACATCTCCCTGACACGGAGAAGGTCACCGGTTCGAATCCGGTCGAGCCCATCCCGCCCTCCGGGCTGGAGAGAATCGTTTCGGAGAACGACGGGGCGAGCCTCAAATAGCGGGCCTCATGAGTCCATGGCGGATGAGCGGGCTCGCGAAAGTCCCGACCTCCGTCCTCACGTACGTCACGGATTGCGCGCGCCGCCTTCAACAGAATCCCGGCGACCCCGACGGGCTGTTCGCCCGCGCGCTGATCTTCGCGGCGCTCGGCCGACCGACGCAGGCCCGGGAATCCGTCCAACTCCTCGCGCGGGTCGCGCCCCGCCACCCCGCCGTGCTCCAGGTCCGGATCCACGGCAGCCTGGACCTCGATGCGCTCGAGGGCGTCTCCGACACCGTCCTCCGCTACGTGAACGCGTGCGCCCAGCGGCTCGACCGGAACCCGAAGGACGCGGACGCGCTCTTCACCCGCGCCGCGATCCTCGCCACCCTCGGGCAACATGAGGACGCGCTCCGCTCGCTCGAGACCCTCGCGAAGGTCGCTCCGCAGTATCCCGCGGTCTGGCGGCTCAAGGCGCGATTGTACAAGGAGCTCGGGGACCTCAAGACCGCGGAGCTGTGCGTCCGCGCGGCGGAGCGGTTCGAGGCGGAGCAAGAGGGGAAGGAGCCCCCCTCGAGGCCCCGCGAGAAGGTGAGCGCGGAGGACGCGGCCAAGGTCCGACGACTCATCTTGGACGAAGGCGAGTGAGGACGTCCCCGTGGCGCCGCTTCCGGTCAATTGACCCGAACGGACGTTCTTCAGGCCCCACCTTTCGGCGCGGTCCGCTGCGCGGTCGCGATGTGCCGCTCGAGGGCCTCGAGCAGCTCGCGCTCATGCTTGTCCTTGATCCATCCCTGCTGCTTCATCCGCGCAAGCCCCTGCGCGAGCATCTGCCGGAGGTTCGAAAGATGCAGGAGGTTGTTGCCGTTGCCGACGCTCGCGAGGTACGCCGCCAAACTCGCGTCGTCGACGAGTGCCTTCTCGATCCCCTGACGGAAGATTTCCTCGAACTGCTGGGTCTTCGGCTCGAGCGGGAGGACGGCCCCGCCAAACGTGGACTTCAGCCCGCCGATCACGCCCTTCCCCCCCTTCGCGACCATCGGCGGATAGACGAGCAGGCGTCGCCCGCGGTCCGAGGCGAACGAGGCGACCATGATCGGCATCCGGACCGTCGTGACGTCGTCGACCGCCGCCTGGACGCCTTGCGCCTCGAGGAAACGGACGCCGTCCTCGAGCTGGCGGGCGAGTCCGTTGATCCCGAGCGACAGTTTCCCGACTAAGGCGATGAGGTTCTGTTCCTCTTGGTTGTACTGGGCGATTTCCGCATCCCGTTGTCGTTCCAATTCGCGGATGCGGTCCCATTGGGCCTGCACCTGGCGATCGTAGTTCGCGCGCGTCTGCGCCATCTCGTCCTGGTATCGGGCCACTTCGTTGCGCGCGTGATCGAGGTCCATGCGGGATGCGTCCCGCCGCTCCCGCGCCCGGGAGGCCGCGGCCAAATCGTCCCGGCGGCGCGACTCCGCGTCCCACGCCGCGAGGTCCGCCTCCGTCTTCCGGACCATCGCCTGCAGGTCCAGCAGCTTCGGCTGCATCGCAGACCAACGCGCTTCCCGCTCCCGCTCGAGGAGGACGACCTTCGCGTTCACGTCCGGCCGGATTGCATCGATCTTCGCGCTGTACGACTTCGTTGTTGCGTCGCGCTTTGCGGCCAAATCTTGGCGAGCGACTCCGAGGGCGCCTTCGGCGGCCCGCGAGGCGACCCCGAGCGACTCCCGGTCCTTGACCATTGCATCGACGATCCCGCGGAGCCGTTGGAGGGCCATCTTCGCGTGGGACGGAGAGAGCCGAGGCTCGAGGACGGGGTTGCCGCGCACCTCCCGGTTCCGGGCGAGGGCGAGGTGCGCGAGCACGTCGCGCATGAACTCCTCGTGGATGAACAGGCCCATGATCGGGACGTTCTCGAGGTTCGCGAAGGAATCGAACGTCGTCGCTCGGGCGGTGAGGACCGCGGTCACCGACTTCGCGTCTTTGGCGGCGTCGACCGCGTCCGCGAACCCGCGCGCGTCCGGGATCTTCCCCTGCGCGAACACGTAGGACCAGACACCCATCCCGTCGAACACGAGGTTGCGCCCCTCCCGCCAGGGCGCGATGATCATGGGCCAGTACAGGAGCGATGCGAACTCGAGCGCCTCCTCGCGCTTCCGCAGGACCCCGGCCTTCTCCCGTTGCTTCTCCACGTCCGCGAGGATCGTCGCCAGGGTCATCTCGAAGGGAAACTCCTCGGCCCCGGCCCCCTCGCGTTCGATGACCGCAAACGGCAAGATGAGATTGGATTCGGCCTCCGCCATCGGGGTCCCCAGCGGGCGCAGCATCGTGCGGGGTTTGGTTAATGGTTTCGGTCTCAGAATGAGAGAAGGACGGGACCGTCAACCTGCGGAATCGGCCCCCGGTTCTCGTTTCCGAGATTCGCGGCGGTGGCCTTAAGTCCGGAGGGAAGCGATGGAATGCGGAGGGTGAGGTCGATGCCGCCGGGGATTGGCGATCGGTTCAAGAAGATCGTGAAGGCCGTGGACGAAGCGGAGCGCACGGTTCAGCAGGCGCAAGCGATCATGCACGGCGGGGCCCCGCCGATGCCGCCCCCCACATCCCGTCTCGCACCGGCCGCCGCCCCGGGTCCCCCGCCGAACGTTCGCTGCTCGTACTGCGGAGGCTCCGTCGTGGGTGGCTCGACCAAGTGCCCGAACTGCAGCGCGCCGATCCCATAGTCACGTGTACAGTGTGCGCGCCTGCTCACGCATGAACGATTCGAGGTAGTAGGGTCCGCCCGCGCCCTTGCCCGTCGTCCCGCTGAGCTTCCACCCGCCAAACGGCTGGGCACCCACGATCGCGCCCGTCGTCGCGCCTTGGCGGCGATTCGCGTAGCACACGCCCGCCTGCACGCGGTCGAAGAACTCTTGGACCTCCCACTCGTCCCCCGAGTAGATGCCCGCGCACAGGCCGTACTCGGAGTCGTTGGCGACGGACAGCGCCTTGTCGAAATCGCCCACGGTGATGAGGGAGAGGATCGGTACGAACAGCTCCTCCCGATGGATGCGGTGGTTCTTGGGGAGCCGGTCCACGATCGTGGGCTCGACGTAATACCCGTGCTTGAGGACGGCCTCCGTGCGAACGTTCCCGCCGGTCAAGATTTTTCCGGACCGCTTCGCAAGGGCGGCGAACGAGCGGAACTTCTCGCAGGCGGCCTCGTTGATCACGGGGCCGAGGAAGACCTCGCGGTCCCACGGCGGCCCGAGCACGAGCTGGTCGGACTTGTCGACGAGCGCGTCCGTGAACGGCACCCGGACGTCCCGGTGGACGAGGACCCGCGCGGTCGCGCTGCACTTCTGCCCGCTGTATCCGAAGGCGCCGCGCATGACGCCCTCCGCCGCGAGTTCGAGGTCTGCGTTGTCCGTCACGACGGCCGCGTTCTTCCCGCCCATTTCCGTGACGATCGGCCGCGGGTGGTTCGCGGTGAACGACCGGAACGCCGCCAGCCCGACGTCCCTCGAGCCCGTGAACGTCGTCGCTCTCGATCAGCGCCTTCCCGACGACCCGACCGGAACCCGTCACGTAGTTGAGGACGCCGGGGGGCAGGCCGGCATCGCGCAACGTCTCATACAGCTTCAGCGCGACGAACGGCGTGTCGCTCGCCGGCTTGAGGACGACCGTGTTCCCCGTGATCAGGGCCCCCACGGTCATGCCCGTCGCGATCGCGAGCGGGAAGTTGAACGGGGAGATCACGGCCCACACGCCGTACGGGCGCATCACGGAGCGAGAGCGCTCGTTCTTCACGGCGCGGCCCATCTCGACATCGAATCCCCCGTGGTTTACGACGAGCTGCGCGTAGTAGCGCAGGAAGTCGATCGCTTCGTCCACGTCGGCCGCGGCCTCGAAGCGATTCTTCCCGTTCTCGAAGGACATGAGCGCGGCGAGTTCCCACTTCTCGTTCGACATCAGGTCCGCGGCGCGGAGCATGATCCGGACGCGGTCCGTCGGGTCCGTCCGGGACCACGACCGAAACGCATCGTGGGCCGCGCCGATCGCCTTCTTCACATGGTCGCGGGTCCCCGCCAAGAATCGGCCGACGAGGATGCGCAGATCGCCCGGGCTGCGGTTGTCGAACGTCCCCGGCCCCTTGATCGCCCGGTCGCCGATGTGGATCGGGTGCGTCTCGCCGAAGTGTTCGCGGACCTTGTAGACCGCGGCCTCGTACCGCGCGTGAAACTCCTCTTGGGTACCCGTCTCGACCGCGGACAGCCACGTGCGCTCGTTCGCGAACTCCATCGATCCTCGGACGGCGCGAAGAGAGGGCGCGGGGGATAATGGTTTCGCACGCGCCGGGACGAGCTGCTAAGGAAAGCCCAATCCGCACGCCGGCCGCACGGTCCTCGACTCTGCGTCGAAGGGCGCGACCACGAACCGGGCGCGTGCGCGTTGACCGGGCTACTGATGCGGGTCGAGATCCTGCATCATCCGGTCGAACTGTTCCTTCGTGAGCTCGCCCCGGGCGTAGCGCTCACGTAGGGTGTCGACCGCCGGGTCATGGCTCCAGCGCCGCCATCCAGGGGGCCCGTACGGCCCGTAGCCCCATCCGTACCGCCACCGCCACGGTCGTGCGAAGAGGCCGAAGAACATCCACATGAGGACGAAGAACCACAGGAATCCAAAGCCCCAACCAAAGGGAAACAGAGCGCCCGAGCCGGCGGAGCGCACCGTGAGCGCCCAGACGAGGGCGGCCACGCCGACGAAGACGAACATCACCGCCAATCCGATTCCGACGTACCGACGACCGTTCGCGTGCGGGTACATGTCCCGCCTCCGCGCTCGCGGACGATACGGTCGGGTAAGAACGTTTGGCGGGCGCTCCCGCGGGCTCCCGCGATGGCGGGGCCTGGGAACGCACTGACCCCTTCGCCTTTCGCCTCACGTCGCGCAGGTCCGCAGCGCGAGTCCGAACACGATGAACGCGGTCGCGATCGCCATGGACACGCCCGAGAACGCGAGCGACGTCTTGGACCGACGATCCGCGACGGCGTACACCGCCAACAGGGACGACATGAGGCCCGCGAGCGCGAGGCCGTAGGCACCGGACACGACGCCGAGGGTCGCCACGCGGTCCGCCAACACGACGGCGGGTCGGCAGAACGGCACCACGACGTACGTCACGGGCAACGCGATCGCGGAGAAGACGAGGGACAGCGCGGACAGTGGCCACGCGAACTTCCCGCCCTCACCCACGTCCGGGAGTCGCGTTTCCACGCGATAAGCTTTCTTGTGCAGCCCTTGTACAATTTCCTGTACTACAGCGGTAGTCACTGGATGTAGTCCGTCGTGCCCTGGTAGTCCGCGTACGCCCCGGCCGCGGACAGCTGTCCGATCAGTTCGCGGGCGACCTCCTTCGTGAAGCCGCCCTGCACCTCATCCGTCCCCAGCCACGTGAGGACGGCGCGCATCACCTCGGAGCTCTCTTCCGCGTCCAGCGTCTTGCCCATGGTGCCCAGCGCGGTTTCGACCCGAGCCATCGCTCGCACGAACGCCTTGCACTCGTCCACGACCGCTTGTGCCTCCGCCCGCAACGACCCCACCGCCGGCCTCAACGCCGCCAACATATTTATCGAAGCGCCCGTTGGACAACGAGACCATGGAGCCGATCGCGGTCGCGAAGGTCCGCGAGATCCCCCCCGGCCACGCCCGGGTTGTCGTCGTCGCCGGCCGTCCGGTCGCCGTGTTCAACGTCGACGGCACGTTTTACGCGACCGACAACACCTGCCTCCACCGCGCGGGGCCGATCGGCGAGGGATTCCTCGAGGGCGACGTCATCACGTGCCCGATGCACGGGTGGCAGTACGACGTGAAGTCCGGACAGAGCTTCATGAACCCCGCCGCGAGACTCCGGACGTACCGCGTCCTCGTCGAAGGCGATGACGTGAAAATCGTGCCGTAGCTCGGTAGGAACACCGGCGCGTGTGGAAATCCGAACCCGTGGCAAAGTCAGGTAGCATTAATAAGCCACACGGGCATAGCAGCCCAATCCCGCAATGGCTGACCCCGGGCAGATTGCCACCTCCATCGGTTTCGCCGCCTTGTTCTTGGTCGCCACGGTCCTCGCGATCCTGGCGTATTGGTCCGTTCGGAGCATGGACCAAGTGGTGCTCCGGGCCCGGATGTACATGAACCGTCAACGTCTGTTCAGCGGGCTGCTGGCCGGCGCGTTGGCCATGATCATCTTGACGATCGTCATCCTCGTTTCGCTTGCGTCCACGCTCCTCCGTCCGACGGGGTCGCCCGCCGACACCACGGTACAATCCGTCCTTCTGATCGGTTTCGTCGCATCGTTCCTTTTCCTGGCGTGGAGCTTCCTCAATTTCTACGCGCTGTCCCGCCCTCCGCGCGAGACGACGCCGGAGTCCGGACAATGATGACGACGGAATCGATGAAGATCGAGTCCGTTTTCGACCGGATCTTCGACCGCGCGATGCGGAGCCAGCCGCAGATCCAAGATATCCTGCTTGGCTCCGACCAGGGGCTCGTGGTCGCGTTCAAGTCCACCGTCAAAGGCAAGGAAGCGCGGTTGGCGGCGTTGGCGCCGGTCCTCGCGGACGCAGGCGAGACCCTCTTTGGCGAGGTCGGCCTCTCGCCGCTCGGGGAAATCCTTCTCCTGGGGAACGACGGGACGATGTACCTCGCGCGCCTCAAGTCTGCGCCCGTGTTCCTTCTTATCGCCGCCAAGGGGCAAGTGAACGTCGGTCTGCTCCGGATGCTCGCGAGCGAGATCGAGGCGGAGGCGAGCGACGTCCTCCGGACCCTCCTCCGGTAGCGATACCCTTTTGGCGGGCCCGAAACGTGACCGCGGCGTGTCGGACCTGGTCGTCCTCGCGTTCACGGGGTTGGCGGCGATCTCGTTCCTCGTCGCCCTCGCCTCGCTCGCGGGAGGCGTTCGGTTTCGAAGTCTCGCCGCGCGAGCCTCCCGCGAAAGCGGAGCGCAGTTCGTGCCGCGAGCCATCGTGGTGGTCGCGTGCAAGGGCGTCGACCCCGGCCTCGCAGAGAATCTGGCGGCATTGCTCGACCAAGACTACCCGGAATATCGCGTCGTCTTCGCGCTGGACCGATTGGAGGACGAGGCGCACGTCGTCATTCGAGACGTCTCCGGGACGTCGCGGGTGCCCACCACCGTCGTCGCCGCGAGCCGCGTCCCGAACGCCACGGGGAAGGCGGCCGCCCTGATCCGCGCGGCGAAGGAGATCGCCGCCAAGGACACGGTGATCGCGTTCATGGATTCGGACGCGCATCCGCCGAAGGATTGGCTGCGGACTCTCGTCGCTCCCCTTCACGATCCCGCCGTCGGAGCGGCGACGACGTACCGTTGGTACGCGCACGACCGCACCCTCGCGTCCGCGGCCCG
>VBMQ01000058.1 GCA_005878375.1 Methanobacteriota archaeon
CGAACTCGAACCTCGTAATCGCGGGTCCGATCATCACCAACGAGCAGTATTCGTACGCGGTCGCACACGGTGATCCGGGCGGCTTCCTTGCGAAGATCAACAGCGCGCTGACGGCCATGAAGGCGGACGGGACCTTCCAGAGGATCCTGGACAAGTGGCTGAGCTGACGGGCGCCACCGGCAAAAGCCAACACGCGCGGCTCGCCTTCGGACCCGCCGGAGGCTGATGGCCACGGAGGGCCGTCCGTCTACTCGGAGAGATTGGCGGACCTTCGGCAAGGCGCTGGTGCGCGCGCCACTCTTACGGCGGATCGTGCTCGTGGCGGGCGTCCTCGGCGGCCTCTTCCTCGCCCTCACACTCAGCCGCGTGTGGGGCCTCATCGACACCCGCCTCTGGAACTTGCTCTCGCCCATTCTCGCCTCAGGAGCGACGAACACGTTCCTGTTCTCAGCCGCCATCATCCCCGTCGGAGCGGTAATCGGATTCCTCGTCGGCTGGGCTCGGGTCTCCAGGCACCCGATTGTCTCGTGGCCCGCCACCGTCTTTGTGGACCTCGTCCGGGGAATCCCTCAGCTTGTGCTCATTCTGTTCGCGTTCTTCTGGCTCCCCTACGTGTTCGAAATCCAGGGCTCGCTGGATGCGGGCCTAGACTTCGCCGTCCTTGCGCTCGCGATCCATACCGGAGCCTACCAGGCCGAGATCTTCCGGGCGGGGTTTCAATCGGTCCCACGTGGCCAGATCGAGGCCGCGGAGGCGCTCGGCCTGAGCAAGGGTCGGGTCATGACCTCCGTGGTTCTGCCACAGACATTCCGGGTCACCCTGCCCGCCCTGGGGAACGAGTTCGCCCTCATCGTCAAGGACTCTTCGCTGTTGGCGGCGATCGGAGCCCAGGAGCTCGTGTACTGGGGCCGCAACTCCGCGCAGTTCGCCCTGACAGTCTACGCACAGATCGGATGGGTCGCGACCACGTGGCTCATCATCGCAATGCTCTACTTCGCGATTACCTATCTCATCACGCAGGTCGTGGGTTCCCTCGAACACCATTATCGCGTGCCTGGCCTCGGGAGCGTGGCGTTCTGATCCGCGTTGAAAGCGTCCACAAGTGGTTCGGCGCCCTGCATGTCCTCAAAGGAATCACCCTCGAGGTCGCGAAAGGCGACGTGCTCGTGGTGATCGGCCCGAGCGGTTCCGGGAAGAGCACGCTCCTCCGGTGCATCAACCTCCTCGTGCTGCCCGACAAGGGCGCCGTGTACCTCGAGGGGCTCCAGGTGAACCGACCTGTTCGCACATCTCACAGCGCTCGATAACGTCACCTTGGGGTTGCGGAAAGTCCTCGGGGTGGATCCTGCGACCGCAGCGACGAGAGGGCGAGTGCTGCTCAGTCGCGTGGGCCTCGGACACAAAGCCGACGCGTATCCCGCTGAGCTCTCCGGCGGCCAGCAACAGCGAGTCGCGATTGCCCGTGCGCTCGCGATGGACCCGAAGGCCGTTTTGTTCGACGAGCCGACGAGCGCCCTAGACCCCGAGTACATCAAGGAAGTGCTCGACGTGATGACCGGCCTCGCGCGCGACGGGATGACGATGATCGTTGTCACGCATGAGATGAGCTTCGCGAAGAACGTGTCGAAGCGGGTCGTCTTCATGGACGACGGGGCGGTAATCGAAGAAGGCACCCCCGAGGAAGTCCTCCTCCACCCCCGTCACGAGCGGGCGAAAGCGTTCATGAGCAAGATCCTGGTGTGACCATGGGACCCGATGAGGAGAAGCCGCCCCTCCGACCTCGAATCGAGCAGTTGGGCGAGAAGGTTGGGGCAGTGGTCTTGATTGTGGCGGTCTTTGTTGCGTTCATCTTCCTCCTCACGAAGGACCAGGGACTGGATGTCGGCTACATGCAGGCGCATTGGGGCAGCCTGCTGCCCGGACTCCTGATCACAATTCAGATCACCGTGTACTCGTACTTCTCCGGGATGGTCATCGGTTTCGGATTCGGCTGGATGCGTACGCTCCGATACCGCATCCCTCGGGGGCTCGCGACGATTTGGGTCGAATCGTTTCGCGGCACGCCGTTGTTCGTCCAGCTCCTCCTGCTCTTCGGCCTCTTCAGCTACTACAACCCGGGAAACCTGCCGACGGATTCTCGACTGCTCCTCACCGGGTACTTTGCCCTCATGCTCAACACGAGCGGATATCAGGCGGAAATCTTCCGGGCCGGGCTTCAGTCCGTTGCCGCCGGGCAGGTCGAAGCCGCCAAATCGATCGGTCTGCCCTACTGGGGCGCGATGCGCTCGGTCATCATGCCACAGGCGGTCCGGATCGTCGTCCCACCGCTGACGAACGAATTCATCTCGATCCTGAAAGCATCGTCCCTCTTGTTCTACATCGCGATTCACGAATTGACCTACGACGCCCGAGTGCTGACCTTCGCGGGCGGGAAGATCGTCGAGGTGTACATCATGCTCAGCGTTACGTACTTGGCCCTGGCTATCCCCCTGAGCAAGGTCGTTTCATACTTCGAGCGGCGCTTCCGGATCCCGGGTCTCGGGGTACAACAAGAACGGCTCACTCGACGCACACGATCCTCGACCCGATTCGTAACCCGCGTCTTTGGTACGAATGGGACTGCCATCGGCCTCGTGACCGCCAAGGTGCCGAGGAATCGAGCGGCCCAGCGGCCGAATCTGGCTGACACCAGCATTTCCGGAATCTTCTTACGCGGCCCACGGATGCTTCGTCGCCCATGGTGAAGACGTACGCAGAGGCGGGCGTCGACCTCGACGAGAAGAGCCGCCAAGTCGCCGCCCTCGTGTCCGCGCTGAGTTACAAGCGAAAAGGCCCCGGTCGTCCGCTCGGCACAATCGGCGCCTTCACCGGACTGGTCGAATTCGGCGACCGCGTCCTCTCCCTCTGCACGGACAGCGTCGGGACGAAGATCCTCGTCGCGGAGGCGCTCAACCGTTGGGACACGATCGGAATCGATTGCATCGCGATGAACGTGAACGACATGATCACGGCGGGGTGCGAGCCCGTCGCGTTCGTCGACTACGTCGCGATCAGCAAGTACGACGCGGAAATCGCCCGCCAAATCGGTGTCGGGTTGAATCGCGGCGCGGAGTTGGCGAACCTGACCATCATCGGCGGCGAGGTCGCCGTCGTCCCAGAGCTCGTGCGGGGGTACGACCTGGCGGGGACGTGCTTCGGCTGGGCGCGGAAGACGTCGGTGATCGACGGCAAGCGCGTCCGCACCGGGGACGCAATCATCGGGGTTGCGAGCACCGGCATCCATAGCAACGGGTTCACGCTCGCACGACGCGTGTTCGCGGACGCACGGATGTCCCTCCACGACGGGTTGCCGGGCGAGGGCCGGTCCGTCGGCGATGCGCTGCTCGAGCCGACCGCGATCTATGTTCGCCCGATCCTCAAAGTCTTGCGTAAGCGCACGGTCCACGGGATGGCGAATATCACCGGAGGCGGCCTTCGGAACCTGATGCGGCTCAAAGCGGGCGTCGAGTTCCGAGTGTCCGCGCCGATGGAGCCTCAACCGATTTTCCGCGCGATCCAGCGATTGGCGGGAATCCCGGACGAGGAGATGTACCAGACGTTCAACATGGGCATGGGGTACGCGATCGTCGCGCCGCACGCCGAGGCGGGGGACATCATCAAGGATCTCCGGCCTCTCCGGGCCGCGATCGTCGGAGAGGTCGCGCGCGGGCGCGGAGTCACGTGTCCGCCCCTCGGGCTCTCGTACGTTCGGTACTGACCCCGCCAAACCCTTTTATGCGGCCCTCCGTTCCGCGCGGGGGAACCATGGCGGACGCGAAGTCCGGGCAAGAGAAGGAGGCGTCGTCGGTCTCGCCGACGGGGCTCGCACGGATGCCCCTCGAGGAAACCCCGAAGGCCTCGCCCGCGGGCGGCCGGACGCCGGCGCGGCCGGGGAGAGACGCCCGCCCCGCCGCGGCAACGCTCGGGATCGCGCTCATGATCGTCACGGGACTCGTTGACCTCGGACTCGGCGCATACTGGCTCTTCTGGGGAGCGAACCTGCTCGGGGGCGTCCTGTTCCTCGCGATCGGGGCCGCGTATCTCTACGGAGGCCGCGCCCTGCGCGGGGACGAGAGCTGGGGCTGGGGGGCGGGAGTCTTCGCGGGGGCGTTCGCAATCTTCCTCGGCTTCCTACTCCTTCCGTTCGGTGCGGCGCCAATCGCGCTCGCCGTCGTCGTGATCGCGATCCTCGTGTCCGTGCGGGAATACTACGGGATGGTTCGGTACGACTCTGCGGAAGAGGACCAGCGAAAGGCGGAGTTGCGCGCCCAGCGGACCGCGAACCCGTCCGGGCTCCACTGCCCGCGGTGCGGGAGCACGCGCCTCTGGATCGTCGCGGACGGATCGGCGTTCTGCGAGAACTGCAAGTCTGGCATCCTCTCCGTCCGGCCGGCGTAGGAGCCGAAATTCTTACGTTGCGGCGGGCCTTGGGCCCGACGTGGCCCGAACGCCGTCACGGAAGAACAGACCGCTAACGGACGGCGGCGAGCCGAGCGTGACCCGCGACCGAACGTTGTCCGGCCTGCCGCTCGAACCCGCATACCGCCCGCCATCCCCGCGCGCCCCCGATTATCCAGGAGAACCGCCGTACACGAGGGGCGTGTATCCCACGATGTACCGAGGGCGCCTGTGGACGATGCGCCAGTACGCGGGGTACGGCAGCGCCGCGGAGTCGAACCGTCGGTACAAGTATCTCCTCGCGCAAGGGAACACGGGGCTCAGCGTCGCGTTCGACCTGCCGACGCAGATGGGGTACGACAGCGACCATCCGATGGCGAAGGGCGAGGTCGGGAAAGTCGGCGTCGCGATCGGTTCCCTTCGGGACATGGAGGCCCTCCTCGACGGGATCCCCCTCGACCGCGTGAGCACGAGCATGACGATCAACGCGACCGCGATGATCCTGCTCGCCCTGTACGTGGCGGTCGCGGAGGGTCAGGGAGTCCCGCTTCCGAAGCTCCGCGGCACGACGCAGAACGACATTCTCAAGGAGTACATTGCGCGCTCGACGCATATCTACCCGCCCGGACCGTCGATGCGGTTGGCGGTCGACTTGATCGAGCACTGCGCCCGCCGAATGCCCGGGTGGAATCCGATCAGCATCTCCGGGTACCACATCCGGGAAGCGGGTGCGACGGCGGCGCAGGAGGTCGCGTTCACGCTCGCGGATGCGATCGCGTACGTCGAGGCCGCCCGGTCCCGCAGATTGGCGGTGGACGAGTTCGCGCCCCGCCTGTCGTTCTTCTTCGCCGCGCAGACGGACGTGCTCGAGGAGGTCGCGAAGTTCCGCGCCGCGCGGCGGATGTGGGCGCGCATCATGGAGGAGCGGTTCGGGGCGAAAGAACCGGAGAGTCTCGCGCTTCGGTTCCATGCGCAGACGGCCGGCGCTGCACTGGCGGCGCAACAGCCGCACAACAATGTCGTCCGCGTCGCGCTACAAGGATTGGCGGCGGTCCTTGGCGGTGCGCAGTCTCTGCACACGAACAGCATGGACGAGGCCCTCGGCCTCCCGAGCGAGAAGGCCGTCCGGCTTGCGCTTCGCACCCAGCAAATCCTCGCACACGAATCGGGCGTTGCGAACACCGTGGACCCGGTGGGCGGTTCGTACACGATCGAAGTCCTCACGGAGGAACTCGAATCCGAGGCCGAGAAGATCCTGGGCCGAATCGATCGGATGGGCGGAATGCGCTCCGCCATCGAGCGGGGTTGGGTGCAGCGCGAGATTGCCGAGAGCGCGTATCGGTACCAGCGAGAGGTCGAGGAACGATCGCGACTCGTCGTCGGCGTGAACGCGTTCCGAGAGGCAGATGCAGGCGCTGTCGAGATCCTGCGGGTCCCTCCGGCGGTCGAGCGGAAACAAGCCGCCAATGTGCGCGCGGTCCGCCGGAACCGAGACTCGAAGAAAGCAGAGCGGATGCTTCGCCGTCTCGAAACCGCGGCGCGAGGGAACGACAACTTGTTCCCGTTCGTCCTCGATGCGGTTCGCGCGCACGCGACGCTCGGCGAGATCAGCGATACGATGCGCAACGTCTTCGGCGTACACAAGGCGCGAGACGAGGTTTAAGGGACCACGGACCATCCGGCGCCCGTGGAGATCGACCACATCGGGATTGCCGTCCGGAAACTCGAACCGGCGCTCGCCGTCTACGGGGCGATCGGGATCCGAGCAACGATGACCGAAGCGGTCCCCTCCGAGGGCGTGAGGGTCGCGTTCCTCCCGGTGGGGGAGTCTCACATTGAGCTCCTCGAGCCGTTGGCGGCAGACGGTCCCATCGCGAAGTTCCTCGAGAACCGCGGCGAGGGCCTCCATCACATCGCGCTCGCGGTCGACGACATTCAGGCGGCAATGACGCGGGCGCGCTCCGGGGGGTTGGCGGTGATCGACGAAGTCCCCCGCCAAGGCGCGCGCGGCCGCAAGGTCGCGTTCGTCCATCCGAAGAGCACCGGTGGGGTCCTCCTCGAGTTCGTGCAGAACGCGCCTCGGTAAGCACGAAAGCTCTATATCGCTTGGCGAGGTCCCCGCCCGCGTGACGGCTGCCGGCGCCGCGGTCTCTCTCGGGGCCGCGATCCTGAGCGCGATCTTCGCGGCGATGGTTCTCAAGAATTTTGTCGAGCGCCGGAAGCCGTACAACCTGATGTGGGGCGTCGGCCTCGTCATGTTCGCGTTCGTGGCGATGACGCAGGTCCTCGCGGAGCTCGTGGGCTGGTCCGAGGGCCTGTTCAAGGCGTGGTACCTCCTCGGGACGAGCCTCGTCGCGTTCCTCGGCGCGGGATCCGTGTACATCGCGCACCGCCGCCTCGGCCACGCGTTCGCGGCCTACGTCCTCATCGTGTTCCTCGCGTTTCTGGCGGCGGTGGCGTTGACGGCGGTCAATCCCGCCACGCTCGAGGCATTCTCCGCGGGAGCACCCCCGAGCGGCGAGGCGTGGGCCGTCTCCACCCCGCGCGGGTTCTCCCCCCTCTTGACCATCCCAGGCACGTTCGCCCTCATCGGAATCGCGCTGTACGGACTCATCCGATACCGCCTCACGTACAACGCGTACATCGCCGGGGGCGCGATCGTCCTGGCGGTCGGGACGGGCTTGGCCCGATTCGGGATCCCGTCGCTGATCTACGCCGCGGAGTTCGCGGGGATCGCGCTCATGTTCGTGGGGTTCTGGAAGGCCATCGAGTGGGCGAAGGAGCACCGGAAGGCCACGCCCGGCGGCGGGCCTCCGCCCGCGGTCGGGGCCGGGGAGCCGCAGACGACCGAGGGCGTGGACGCGACCCCCAAGTGAACCTTTTTGGCGGGGCCGGAGTTCCGCAGGGACGTGGACACGCCTCTCGGCAAGGAGATCTTGCGCTTCGATGCCGTCGAGTCGACGAACGACACCGCCAAGGAACTCCTCGGCGACCGTGCGCATGAGGGGACCGTCGTCGTCGCGGAGCGGCAGGTCGCGGGCCGCGGCCGCCACGGTCGCGCGTGGTTCTCGCCGCCCGGCGGGCTCTACTGTTCCGTCGTCCTGTCCCCGCATGAGAGGGATACCGGCCTCCTCGGCCTCGTGGCGGGGATGCCGGTCGTCAAGGCCCTCCGACACTGGTCCGTGCTCGCCACGCTGAAATGGCCCAACGACGTCGTGTTCCGAAATCGCAAGATTGGCGGGGTGTTGTGCGAGGGCGTACACCGCCGCGATGCGTTCTACGTGATCGCGGGGATCGGGGTGAACACGAACGTCGCCGTGGACCGGCTTCCCGAGGAGGTCCGCGCCAGCGCCACGTCCGTGAAAGCGGAGACGGGAATCGAGCTGTCGAACGAGGAATTCCTCGAGTACATGCTCAAGGACTTCGAGAAGGTGTACAAGGCGAGTCAGTCGAACGCGCGGAACGTGCTCGCGCGCGAGTACATGGCCCTGTGCTCGACGATCCGCCAACGCGTCGAAGTGGCGACGCCGGAGCGCACGGTCCGCGGGACGGCGGTCGAGGTCACCCCCTCCGGGGCGCTCGTCATTGTCGACGATTCCGGAGGCCGCGTCGAGGTCACGGACGGCTCCCTGCGCATCCTGTGAGGCGGTCGATTCGGGGTTCGGCGGATGCCGAATACGAGCGGTATTTGAAGGCTATAAAGAGGAAGTCGCCGCCCCCGCGACATCACCGCCATAAGGGAGAAAACGTCGTCGGCGGCCCCG
>VBMQ01000073.1 GCA_005878375.1 Methanobacteriota archaeon
CGCCGGGCGTGAAGAAGGAGAAGGTGGCGTCGTGATCGATGTCGCGCGGGCCCTCAAGATCGCCGTCGACACGGGCGACGTCCGGTTCGGACTCCGTGCGGTGAAGCAGGTCGCGAAATCGGGGAAGGCACGCCTCGTCGTGGTCGCCTCGAATTGCCCCGAGGAGCTCTCCGGCGTGTCGGCGAAAGTGTTCTCGTTCGCGGGGACGAACGCGGAACTCGGTGCGGTGTGCGGAAAACCATTCTCTGTGGCCGCGCTCGCAATCGTCGACGCGGGGGACTCGAACATCCTGTCCGCCTAGGCATCCCATGGCCGAGATCACGTTCACGGGCGAAACGATCCAGTACGTGTCCCTCTTCCAGGACCTCACGCGTACGACGGTCGTCGATTGCGTCGACACCTCCGACCGCCTCATCTTCGTCGTGAAGGCGGGGGAGATCGCCCGGGCGATCGGGAAGGGCGGTGAGCACATCGCCACGCTCCGGCGACGGATGAACAAGGAGATCCACGTCGTCGAGTACAGCGACGACCCCGCGCAGTTCCTGAGGAACGTCTTCCATGCGTACGGGGTAACAAAGGTGGACATTGCGACCCGCGACGAGGGGGTCGTGCACGCGACGGTGACGGTCGACCCGAGCAAGAAAGGACGCGCGATCGGCAAGGATGGAAAGAATCTGCGCGTCTTCCGGGACCTCATCGCGCGCCACCACGCCATCCAGAGCGTGTCCGTCGCGTGACCGTTCAATCTCCCCACAATCGTTAAGCCGGGCGTCCGGGATACGGACGGTCCCCCGAGAGGCGGTCGCATTCCTTACGAAGGATGGGAGCTCACGCACCTCGCCGGGAAGGCGAAGGATCACGGCCTCCTCAGCGAGCCGGAACGGCTCTTCCTCTACAAGGCGGGCCGGCAGGCTACCAATCGACAGCCCCTCACCGCCGAGGACGGCCGTAGGTTGGCCAAGCTTCTGGATACGCTCGCCCACGCGCATCTTGGCGGCGTGCCGTGCACTCGGACGGACTGCTCCGCCTGCGCGAAGCTTGCGGCGGGGGATGCGGGGGTCGTCGTGATGCCGTCTCCGACCCCGAGCCCTGAGACGACGATTCCGGACTTGCCGCCCGTCCCGTACACGCCGCAACTCATTCCCGAACTCGTGTTCGCCCCGGGAGACGCCAACGTGCTGGCGAGGGTCCAGGACGGGATCCACGAAGAGGCACGCCTCTGGTGGCTGAACCTCCAGGCGAACCGGCTCTCGCTCGCCTCCGGGTTCGATGAGCTGATTTGTTTGCCCCTCGTGCGGGGGGTCCACCAGTACGACTATCAAATCGCGACCGCCCTGAAGGTCCTCCGAGAGCTCCGGGGCCGGGCGTTGCTCGCGGACGAGGTCGGGCTCGGGAAGACGATCGAAGCCGCCCTGATCCTGAAGGAATACGTGGTCCGCGGCCTCGTCCGAAAGGCGCTCGTCCTCGTCCCCGCCAGCCTAACGGTCCAGTGGCAGGAGGAACTGCGCGAGAAGTTCGGCCTCCACTTCGAAATCATGGACGAGGTCGAGGACTGGGAGCGACATGAGTTCGTGATTGCCTCGCTCGACACCGCCAAACGGCCGCTCAACCAAGACATCATCGAGAAGCTGTACTACGACCTCGTCATCGTCGACGAGGCGCACAAGCTTCGCAACCGGAGGACGAGGAACTGGAAGTTCGTGTCCTCGATCCGGAAGAAGTACATCCTGATGCTCACCGCCACGCCGGTCCAGAACGACCTGGAGGAGCTGTTCAATTTGGTCACACTCCTAAAGCCGGGCCAGATGCGGACGTGGGGCGAGTTCCGGAGGGAGTTCTTCCGCGGCGGGGACAAACGGAATCCCGCCAACCCGGACGGGCTCCGGGCCCTCCTCCTTGAAGTCATGATCCGCAACCGCCGCGGGGACGCGATCGTTCTCCCGGCACGCCGCGTCGACTCCATCGAGGTTCCGCTGTCCCCGCCGGAACGAAACCTGTACGACGGCGTGAGCGCGTTCGTCCGGCGGTGGTACGGCGCGGGTCCCCTCGCGAACCGCCTGAGCCTCATGGTCCTCCAACGCGAGATCGGAAGCAGCCCGGCGGCGGCCTCGCAGACCTTGAAGCGCCTTCGCGAGAGCCCCAACTTCTCCTGGGAGGAGCGCGCCGAGCTCGATCAGCTGTACCAGAAATCGTTGGCGGTGACGACGAGCGACCGGGGCGAGCACCTCGCCGAATTCCTCCGGGCAACGCCCGACAAGGTCCTCGTGTTCACGCAGTACTACCGGACGATGGCGTGGCTCGAGGACCGCCTTCGAACCGACGGGGTCACGATCGCGACGTTCCACGGCGGGATGAACCCCGCCGAGAAGGAGGCCGCCGTCCATGCGTTCAAGGGTCCCGCGCAGGTCTTCCTCTCGACGGAAGCGGGCGGGGAGGGACGCAACCTGCAGTTCGCCCACCGGCTCGTGAACTTCGACCTGCCGTGGAACCCGCTCCGGCTCGAGCAGCGGATCGGGCGCATTCACCGCGTGGGGCAGACCCACGAGGTCCAGATCGTCAACCTGTGGTCCCCTGACACGGTCGAGGAGTACGTCCTCGAGTTGCTCGACAAGAAGGTCCACATGTTCGAGCTCGTCGTCGGCGAGCTGGACATGGTCCTCGGGAACCTCGACGAGGAGAAGACGTTCGAGGACCTCCTCATGGAGATCTGGACCATCGAGGACGCCGCCAAGCGTCGGGCGGAGGTGGCCAAGCTCGGAGAGGAGCTCGCGAAGGCTCGGGGGACCTACGAGACCGCCAAGACGTACGACGATCGCCTGTTCGGCTCCGGCCTCGAGGTCGGCGTGGGGGTCGCGCCATGACGGACGCGCGCCCGTTCGTGACGCTGTACCTCGATGCCATCGGAGCGAAAGCGCGAGCGCTCCCGACGGGAGCCGTGGCCGTGACGTGGCCTCCGACCCACGTCGCGAAGTTCGGCGCGGGCACGACCCTTGCATTCGACCCCGCCGTGGCGGACGTCATGAAAGCGGAGCTCTGTGTTCTGGGAAGCGACCTCCTCGACCGCATCGTGGAGGACGCATCGAGCCGTGGCTTCCACTGCGTCGCTCGGGTCGATGCAGAGGGGGAGAACCCGCCGGAGGACGTATTGGCGGCGAACCTGACGTTCCCGAACGCGACGCCGTCCGTCGTCTCGGCCGACCGCGGGGTCGTCCCGTACATGCTGTTCAACTTTCGCGTGACGCTCGCCACGGATGAGAAGGTCGAGTCCGTCCGATCGATCCTCCTGAACGCGGAGACGTTGCAGGAGCACACCGCCGCCGACGTCTTCCTCGAGGAGTCGCTCACGCTCCCCGAAGACCTGCTCGTGGCGGGGACAGACCTGACGGCCGCATACCAGGCGGCGTGCCTCGCCCTCGAGCGTTCGATCCGGCCGGATGTCGAGGCGGTTCGCGGGAAGGCGGGTGCCCTGCTGCAAGGAGAAACCTCGCGGATTGACGAATTCTACGACACGTCGATTAAGGAGTTGTATGAAAGTCGGATGCAGGATCCGCTCGAGACGGAGCGCGTCTTCCGAGGGGAGCGGGACCGCCGCATCGAGGAGGCGAAGCGAAAATACTCCTTGGCGGCCCAATCCCGGCTGGTGAATGTGCGGACGATCCTGATCCCGACCACGACCGTCCGCGCTCGCCTCGCGAACAAACGGGCAGTCAAAGATTTCGGCATAGAGTACGATGCGGTCAACCTCGAAACGAACCTGCCGGCATGCGAGTCCTGCGGGGCATCGACGGCGACGGTCATCCTGTGCAGTCGCGGCCACCTTGCGTGCGACGCGTGCGACCGCGGGTGCGCCTTCTGCGACGAGGTTGCGTGCGGCCGGTGCGCGGACGAGGTCCTCTCCGAGTGCGCCACGTGCGTCCGCCTGGCCTGCGCCGACCACTCGTTCCTCGACGAGATCGGCCGCAAGACCTACTGCGGGGACCACATCCACGCGTGCGCGATCTGTGGACGGATGGTCGGCCCGTCGTATGTGAAGGCGTGCCGCTCGTGCGGTCAATCATACTGTGCGGTGTGCGTGGAGGACGGCGGCCGATGCACGACGTGCCGGACCCTCAAGGAGGTCCCGACGGCGAACCCGGATGTCGCGCGAGCGACGGCCATGAAGGGGGAGCCCCGGACCCTCACGACCTGGCTCCGCGGTGAGAACGGAAAGTTCGTCATCCTCATCGGGAAGGGAGCGGTCTTCCAATACTTGTACGTCCTCGACAAAGAGGGTCGCGTCGTTCGACGGCAAAAGGGCATGGGCCTGGCGGGATAGCCCACGCAGACACGTTATTACCGCTCGGTTCTATGCTGACCCGTGGGCCCCGAAGAGGTGCGGTTCCCCACCGCGAGCGGCGACGGGGAAGTGCGGGGACTCCTCCATCGTCCACCCTCGTCGCCTGCCGCGGGGATAGTGATAACTCACGGCCGATCGAACGACATGAAGGCGCCCTTCATCCGGCGACTCGCGGAGGCGGCGGTGGAGCGCGGCGTGTTGGCGGTGCGGATCAGCTTCCGGTACGCGGAGACGAAGGGGTCGGCGTCGAAGGACCTTTCGAAGGAAGAGGACGATCTGCTCGGCGCGGTTCGGTTTCTTCGAGGAGAGTTCCCCTCGGGGGCGATCTTTGTCGCGGGCAAGTCGATGGGGGCCCGCGTGTGTGCTCGGGGCTCGGCCGACCCGGACATCGCGGGGCTCGTCGCCCTCGGATATCCTCTTCATCCGATGTTCAAGCCGCAGGTTCGCAATCCCCCGGAATGGCCCAAGCTCGTGAAACCCGCACTGTTCGTCCAGGGCGACCACGATCCGTTCTGCGAACTTGCCCGCCTTCGGGAAGACCTGTCCCACTTGACTGCGTCGCACGACCTCGTCGTCATCCCGGATGCGGGCCACTCGTTCGAGCCGAAAGCCATGAAGCGAGACACGTTTCCGGAAGTGCGAGACGCCGTGTTCGCATGGATCGCGAAGCGGGCCGGCGGCTGACGGTTCACTCGGGGAGACGCTCGAACGACGATTCCGCAAGCGGCTGGCTCTTGCCTCGACCCGCCGCCAGACTGATGCGCAACGCCCTGTCCGCGAGCTTCGCGAACGCTGCCCCGACATTCTGGCCGGTCTTCGCGCTCGTCTCGAGAAATGTCACATGATGGCGCGTGCAGAACGCGCTCAGGTCGTCCTCCGTGATTCGAACGTGCTCGGTGAGATCCACCTTGTTCGCCAAGATGATCGTCGGCACCGTCCGCAAGGGGTCGGCTGCCCGCTCGAGCCAAGGCGAGAGGCCCTCGAGCGTCTCGGGACGCGTCACGTCGCACACCGCCAAGACACCGGCCGCGTTCGCCAGGTACGCATCGCCGTAGCGGCCGACGAAGCCTGGCGCGCCGAGGACATCCCAAACCGTCAGGTTCGCTTCGTAGGTCCGACCCTCGATGGGGCCGAGATATACGACCCGCTTGTGGACCACGACCCCGACCGTCCGCAGGTATCGGTCGTCGAATTCAGAGAGCACGAAGCGCCGGACGAGGGATGTTTTCCCAACGCCTTCGCCGCCAACGAGGCAAATCTTCAGCTTCGCCGACTCCGTCGCCGCGGGCGTAGAACTCCTCCCCAATTCACGGCTGGCGCGTTCTATTCAGCTTTTCCGTCTGATTCTCACGGAACGGCGGCGACAGGCCGGGGCTCCGGCCGTGAAGAAGTTCCGAGAGGTCGCAAGGTTTATCGACCCCGCCAGATTCGCCGGGGACCGTGGCACTCGTCCTCGACAAGACCATTGCCGCGAGCCCGGGCCGCGTGTTCGCCGTTCTCTCCGACCTCGGCCAGGCCCGGCAATGGATGCCAGCGATCCAGAAGGTGGAGAACGTCTCCCCCGGGCCGTTCGGCCTGGGTACAAGTTGGCGGGAGACGCGTCAAGCGGGAAAGCGGGTCTTTGAGTCGACGATCCGGATCACCGGCTACGAGCCGGCCAAGGTCCTTGCTTTCATCGTCGAAGGAAAGGGCATGACCGGCCAGATGCGGTTCACCCTCGCCCCGGCGGGCGCTGGCACGCAGGTCCGCTACGAGGCGCAGATGAAGGGACGCGGGCTGATGTCCCTCATGAGCGGGACGATCAACCGGATGATGGCGGAGACGGACAAGGACCTCCTCGATCGGTTGCAAGCCCAAGTCGAACGACGATAGTCGCGGATCAGAGACCCGGGAGCCTCTGGCGCTCCACCTCGATGGCGTTCGCCGTCGGATATTCCTCGATAACAAACGAGGGCCACGGCAGGTCCGTTGAGATTTCCTCGAGCACCCAAGAGGCGACTTCGACGCGATTGCGGTCCGGCACCGCCATCATGAGATTCGAAGGCACCCGGAACTTGGTCCGCAGCTCCCGGACGACCGCGGCGAGGTCGTCCGCCTCGACGACGCCCTTCACCAACGTCCCGTCCTCCGTGACCTCGTCGTAGGGCCTTGCCACGGACCCCGCCCGGCGCTGGATTCGCGTGCGGAGTTGCCATCCGTCCTTGTATCCGGAGGTGCAGTAGTGGACGGGGATCCTCCACGGTCGAGCCAAGATCGACGAAGCCACTTCGTCCGCGCCCTGGACCCCATACGACAGCTCCGCCTTCGTCGCATAGTTTTGGCGGTGCATGCGGCCCCAGTTCGCCTCGCTGAATTCCATCTCGTCCAAATTCACAAACGAGAGGCCCTCGGACTCCGCCCACCGGAGGAGTTCGACGAGGTCGTCCGGGCGGTCCGGCACGAGCGGCACTTCGAGACCGACGACCATCCCGAGTTCGCGGGCCAGTCGCACGGCGGGGGCGAACCCGCTCTTGGCGGCGAACCGCCAAAGACCGGGGGGCACGTGGAATCGGATCTCGTCGAGGCCGGCCTCGGCGACCCGCCGAATCTTCTCCTCGTCCGTCGTCATCGTGTAGAGGTGCGCGTGGAACGATGGGCCGAACTCGGCCTTCAGGAGCCGGAGATAATGGCAGAGGCGGTCGATCGCCTCCATCGGATCACCGCCCGTGATCCCTACGCCCTTCGCGCGGATCGCACGCGCCTCTGCCAACACGTCGGCGTCGTACACCACGTCCTTGTACATTTTCTCGTCGGAGACGGGGCAGTAGAAGCAATGGTACGAACACAGGCCCGTGACGAAGAGGACCATCTTCGCCCCTTCTTCGCAGAGACGGCATCCCTCGGGAATCGCGCCAATCGCCATCGAGCCACAGTGGCGCTGTTTGATCACCGGCATCGCGAGGGTCATGGGAACACAGCGAACGGTCCCCTCGTTATAAAGCATGCGCGGCCAACCCTCTTATCCGAGGCGGGGTTGCCCACCCGGATGGTCACCGTCGTCGCTCTCCTCGTCCTCCTCGCGGTCGCGGTGTTTGCAGGCATCGCGGGGGCGTTCCTGGGGGTCGGGGGCGGGATCATCATCGTGCCCTTCATCACCCTCGGCCTCGGCATCGACCAGAAGATCGCGACCGCCGTCAGCATCGTAGGCGTCATCGCGACGTCCTCGGGCGCGGCGAGCGTCTACGTCCGCGATCGATTGACGAATTTGCGCCTCGGGATGTGGCTGGAAATGGCGACCGCGACCGGCGCGATCGCCGGCGCGCTCCTCGTGATCTACGCAAGCTCGAACGCGCTCGCCATCCTGTTCGCGGCGGCGGTGTTGTTCACCGCATACACGATGGTCCGGGGTGGCGCGTGGGTCGCGGGGGATGGCAAGCCCACCGTTACGGTCGGGCTGGCCCTGAAACTCCGGCTGCAAAATTCATTCCGAGATGAGGACGGGCTCCACACCTATGGCGTCGAGCGACCGCTCACCGGGCTCGCCGCGAGCGCGGGCGCAGGGACCGTGTCCGGAATGCTCGGGGTTGGCGGGGGAATCGTCAAGGTTCCCGTCATGAACCTCCTGATGAAGGTCCCCATTCGCGCCGCCGTCGCGACGAGCAATTTCTCGATCGGTGTCACCGGGGCGGCGAGCGCGTTCGTGTACTACTTCAGCGGGCTGCTCGACCCGGCGATGGCGGCCACCGTCCTCGTTGGCGTGTCCGCCGGAACGGTTCTCGGCACCCGGTTGATGCGGCGCACGGCGCCGCGGCAGATCCAGATCGCGTTTGCGGTGTTCCTCGCGGCGGTCGGCGTCCTGATGGGGCTGCGGGGTCTCGGGATTCGGGTGATCTGATGTCGGCGCCCGAACGCGTCGACGTCAACCGGCTGATTTTCATCA
>VBMQ01000071.1:0-8937 GCA_005878375.1 Methanobacteriota archaeon
CGAGCTTCTCGCTCCGCGCCGCGTACGCAGCCTTCTCGCCGTCCCATGGGACGGGCGCCTCGCCTTTGGCGGTGAAGCCGGCCACCGCGGTCTCGAGTGCTTTCGTGCGCGACGTGATCAGCGTGTCCGTCCCGCCAAATCCGACCTCGAGCGAGATGGGCCCGGGCGCATTCGCACCGTGGACGAGCGCCCAGCCCCGTTCGTCGGAAACGTTCGCCCACAGGTATGGCCGCGCCGTCCGGGTGAGCTTGTCGAGCGCCACCGCCAATTTGGCGGGGTCGTCGAATCCGTACGCGAGGTTCTTTACCGTCGCCGGGCGCGCGGTCAGCCGGAGCCACACGGCCGTCGGCACGAGGAACTCGTTGCCGAGCTGGACCGCGAGGTCCTTCAGATTGTACCCGGTCGCGACGTTCGGGCCGCCAACCCGCGGACGTCGTAGACCGCGGACGAGAACGACGATCGGTACGAGCGGAACTTCGCATCGCCGACGAGGGCGTCCCCCACCGCGAAATCGAGGGGCACGGCGGGGAACACGGAGGGCAACATCCCGGCCGCGACGGCGCGATCATAGAGGTCCTTCCACCGCGCCCCCGCGCCCGCCTTGGCGACGTAGCTGATCCCGTCGACCTCGACGTCCGCGAGCGCGCTCGTGTCGACGAGGATGCCCCCCTGTGGCGGGACGATCCACTCGTACGTCTGCACGAGCGACGGCCGCGTGCACACGCCCCACGACTGGTCCTTCCCCATCCCGAGTTGGCGGCGGTAGTAGTGGAACTCGTCCGCGGGCCGGCCGAGGTCCACGGTGCTCGTCTCCCCGTTCGCGACGCGGACCGCCTCGCGGACCTCGATCTCGTCCTTCACCCGCACGGTCACGTCCGCCTTCCGCGTGAGGACCCGGACGACGTCCTTCGGGAGCGCCCGCTCGTCGCGCACGAACATCGCGCGGATCAGCGCCTCCCGCACGACCTCGCGGAGCGCAGGGATCGCGGTCGCGTCCTGCACGAGCTGGAGGTCCCGCACGAGCCCCATCAGCGCGCCCTCCCCTCGCCCGTGTACTTCCGCACGAACCGGTCCTGCTTCGGGATGATCGCCTTCACCGCGCCGAGGACCTTGAACGGGAGCGCCGCGATCATGAGCGGGATCCGCCGCAGCCCCGGGAACCCGAACCGCGTCCGGATCTGGTGCATCTTCCCGAAGTTGATTCGCCCGTTCGGGTCGAACGCGTCCTTGATCGCGGGGAAGAACCGGTGCGCGTTCCCGTGCATCGCGGGGACGTTGAACGCGAGGAAGAGACCGACACCCATCGGGTGGCCCTGGAGCGGCCGCTCGACCTCGCTCCGCCCGAGCATCTCGCCGATCGGAGACCCTTGGTCCATCAAGAGCTCCCGCCACTTGATCACGAACCCGAGGCGCATCGGCGGCAACGGGCTCGTCTCGTCGTCGAGGAAGTACGGGTACAGCGCAACTGTGTTCGCGTCGACGAGCTGTCCGGTGAGGGCGACCTCCATCTTCATCGCCCGCTGGAGCGAGCGCGTCTTCGCGAGCGCGTCCTTGAGCTTCCCGAGGGGCACGACGCCCTCGCAGATCACGAGCCCGTTCGCGATTCGGCGCGTCGGGTACTGGTACAAGCGATTCTCCCACAGCCGCTTCGCGGTCTCCGCCGCGACCTTCCCGCCGCCGTTCGCCTTCATCGCCGCGTCCGCGAGCTTCTCGCCCTCGCCGACCTCGTCCTTCGGGCCCTCGAAGACGACGAGGAGCATCGCCGTCGGCTCCGGCGCCTCGTACCGCACCGCCTTCAGGAACTGGAGGTGGGACGCGTCGATGAGCATGACGTGGTACGGCGCCACCGGCAACGCCGCCAATGCGCGGAGCGCGGGCACGGCGTCGTCGAGCGATGGAAATGCGTACGCGAGGGGCCGGATCTCCTCGGGCTTCGGGTACAGGCGGAGCGTCGCCTTCGTGACGAGGCCGAGCGTGCCTTCGGAGCCCCACACGAGCGGGCCCAAGTTCAGGTGCGACGTCCCGAGGTCCACGCGGTCTGCCCCCGTCAGGACCGTGCGCCCGTCCGCGAGCACGACCTCGAGGTTCAGCAGAAGGTCCCGTGCGGTCCCATACTTGTTCGCCCCGAAGCCGACGCCGCCGGAGTTGATCCATCCGCCGATCGTCGAGCCGAGCGCGAACTGCGGGTACACGGGGAGGAACAGCCCCGCCGCCAACGCGCGATCGTACGCGTCCTGCCACGTGCACCCCGCCTCGACGACCATCGTGCGCGTGGCGGCGTCGACCTTGAGAACGCGGTTCATCTTCCGGAAGTCGACGAGGACGCCGCCGCGGTTCGGCACGGAGCCCCCGTACAGCCCGGTGCCGCCGCCGCGGGGCACGAGCGGGAGCAGATTCTCCGCCTGCATTCCCACGAGCCGCACGACCTCCTCCGTCGTCCGCGGCAGGACGACGAAGTCCGGCGCGACCTTGAACTGGAACTCCGCCGCCTTCGGGATCGCGGCGAAATCGTGGCCGTAGACGAACGTCTCGAACGCGCCCCGCGCGACCCGTCCCGGCCCGAGCGCGTTCACGAGACGGCGATACGTGTAGTCCAAGCGGTTCGCCATCGACCGTCTCCGGGGCGCGAGAAGGAGCAGCGCAATAAAAAGGATTCCATGGAGAAAGCGCGCGCGCCGCAGAGACGTGACCAAAGGTTCAAAGGGCTCGTGCCCTTCGCTGCGCGCGATGCCCGTGAGGGGGTTCGAGCTCGTCGCGGTCGACGGGAAGCGGTTCTTCAAGGCCGGCGACCGGCTCGGGAACCTGCGGATCGACAACAACGGGACCGTGACGCTCGTGACAGAGGTCACGGCGCGCGAGGCGAACGTCGACTTCCGCTTCACGACGAACTACATGGCGCAGGAGGGCGTGATCGGCCGCATCCAGATCGAGGGCAAGGTCCTCTTCGAGGGCGACGCCCACGCGATCGTGCGCGCGTGGTCCGGGCAGGGCAAGATGCCGGACGAGGTCGCGTCCGAGGTGTTGACGGTGATCATGAACAACTGCATCCCCGAGGCGACGATGATCGCGCGGGACCTGCGCCTCCCGCCGCCGATCCCGATCCCGCCCGTGCAGGTGCAGTCGCAACCGCCCGCGAAGGAGAAGGGCCGTGGCGCCGTCGAAGTCGGTTAGAAGTACCGCCGCTCGGCGGGGCAGTACCACTGCGCGGCCATCGGAACCCATTCGGCCTTCGCCGCGCACGTCGGGCACGGCGCGGTCACGGCAGGCGGGGTCGGCGCGAACACGGGCGGGGGGACGGACGGCGGTTGCCCTTCGCGGGGCGCCCACGCCGCCACCGGCGCGGCGGTCCCGCACAACGGACAGATGTTGTACGCCCACGGGATCCAGCGGCCGCACCCCATGCACATCCGGTACGGGGCGACGGGCACGCCGTATGGTCCGGCAGGGAGTCCTCCCCGGGAGCCGCCCGGTTGCCACGAGACGGCGATCGCGCCGCCGATGACGGCCAACGTCATCCCGACGAGGAACCCACCGAGGTTCACGACGCTCGCGCAGCCGAACACGATCGCCATCGTCCCCCACGCGACGTGCTGGAGCGGCCGCCGGTAGACGAACACGGCGGAGACGAGGATGATCGTCCCGCACAGGACGCCCACGGGCGCGAGGAACCCGAGGAAGCCGCCCGCGACGAGGAAGAACAGGGAGCTCAGGAGTACGAAGATCCCGCCGATCAGGATGAAGATGAATCCGAGGACCGGCCGGCCCGGAGGCATTGGCGGCGCCGCCACGTGCGGCGCATGCGGCGCGGGGCCTAAAACCCTACCGGATGTGGTCGAGCGAGAACGACCCGATGCTCACGGCCTGCTTGCTGTACGTGTACCGGATCCACGCGCGGCTCTGCACGTCCGAGATCCCCTGCACCGCCAAGAACGACTTCAGCTGCTCGACCTTGATCTCGATCGTCCCGTCCATCACGGACCCGAGCATCTGGATCTCCTGCTCGCCGTGCATCCCCTTCTCGATGATGTACATCGTGACCGCCTTGTCGCGCTTCCGACGGCCCGCGAACGGCTGGAGGAACTTGTACGTCGTCGTGGGGTCGAGGTATGCGATCAGGGTGGAGATCGAGCGGAAGCACAGCCGGTAGTACTCGTGCTTTTTCTTGAGCTCCTTTGAGACCTCGTCGACGGTCTTCAGGATTGCCTCGTGGTCCGTCGGGTCTGAGATGTACGTCGTGTACGGGTCCGCCTCCGAGCTCCCCATCGAGCGGGAGTACGCGTCGACGTATCGCACGAGCCCCTTCTGCTCGTACACGTCGAACCCGGGGAGGACGAACTCCATCTCCTCGCGCACGTCCGCGGGCGTCTTGTCCGTGATCACAAAGATTCCGGGCACTCCCTTCTTCAGGCCCTCCGCCATGAACGCGTTGACGATGACCTCCTTGCCCACGTATGAGGGCCCGTAGATCGACACGTTCGAGCCGAACGGGATGCCGCCGAGCAGGAGGTCGTCGAGCCGGGCCGTCCCCGTGTGGACCTTCTCCTGCTTCACCTCGAGCATCCGTTCCTCCTCGCGCGCCTCGATCTCCTCGTCGATGAGGCCCTGCTCGCGGAGGCGCAGCTCCTCCATCTTCGCCTTCAGGAACTTCTCCTTCGCGCGGACCTCCTCCTCCTTCTGGTTGATCTCGCCCTTGAGCTGCTCGAGGCGGTCCTTCAGGTCCTTCTCCTCCGACGTGAAGCCCTGCGACTTCGCGAGCTCGAGCTTCCGCCGCTCGCCCTCGATCACCTTCTCCCGGTACAGGAGGTCTTCCTCGCGCCGGCCCAGCTCCTCGTCCTTCTGCCCGACGACCTGCTTGAGCCGCGACATCTCGTCCTTCATCTGCTCGTTCTCGGTCGAGAGCTGCGAGATGTGTTGCTCGCGGATCTTGACGCCCTTCTCCTTCTCGAGGATCTCCTTCTGCTTCGCCGCCAACGTCGACTCGACCTCGGCCTTCGGCTTGCCGGACAGCGCCTCCGCCTCCTTGCGCATGTCCTCCTCGATCCGGTATCGGTTGACCTCTTCATCGAGCACGATGACCCGCTTCTTCATCTCTTCCTCGCGGGCGAGGAACTCCGCCTCCTTCTCCCGCAGCTCCTCCTGCATCCGCGACTTGAGCTCCTCCGAGACGCCGCCGCCGTTCAGGTCGACGTCGCCCCGCCGGGCGGCCTCTTCGAGGGTGCCGAGCTCCTCCTCCTTCGCCCGGATCGTGGCCTCCTTCTCGACGAGGGCGAGCTCCCGCTGCTTGAGCGCCCGCTCGTCCGGCTTCATCCGCGCCAGGCCCTGCTCGACCTGCTTCTGCACGCTCGAGAGGACCTCTTGCGTCTTTTTCAGTTCGACTTCGACGCCCCGCCGCGTCGCGGTCTCCTCCTGCAACTTCCGCTTCACCTCGGGCGATGCGCCCGCCTTCATCTGCTGGGACTTGACGTACTTGATTACCGCGATCGAACCCTTCTTGATGTGGTCGATCTCGTCCTCGAGCTGGCGGCGCCGCTTGATCTCCGCCTGCAGCTCCTTGTTCAGGCGCGCGGTCTCCTCGACGTACTTCATCGGGTCGAAGTTCCCGCTCTTGAACTCCTCGAGCTCCTGGGACATCGTCCGCCTGATCGCATCGAGCTGGACGCGGAGGCCGTCGATCTCGTCCTCCTTCGCCTGCAGCTCGCGCTCGCGGTCCTCGAGCAGGCGCTGCTTCTCCTTGAGCTTCCGGTCGACGTCGCCGCCGGTGGCGGCGCCTTCCTCGCGCCGTCCCTCGCCGAGCCACTGCCCGAGCGCGCCCTCTTCCCCGGTGAGCCACCGCTTGAGGGCCTCGTCGCCCGCCTGGTTCGCGACCGGGGCGGCGGCCCCCATCCAGGACTTCAGCCCTTGGTCGCCGCTCCCCTTGAGCCAGCTTTGCAAAGCGTCGGACCCGTTCGCGGCGGGCGGCGCGCCATTGTCGGGCGCCGCGGCGGCGGGCCGGTCCGCGAGCATGCGCGGGATCGTCTCACGGATCGCGCGAGCGAGTTTGTCTCCGATCCCGGGAACGTTCGCGAGATCGTCGACGGGCGCGGCCTGAAGCGCCTCCAAGGACGTGTATCCGTGGTCGTAAAGCGCGCGGGCCTTCGACTCCCCGACGCCGGAGATCCGGGTGAACGCCTCGACCGTTGCTCCCGCGCTCAGCTGGCTTGCCGGGATCGCGCGGCCGTTCGCGTCGTGCTTGGTCCCGCAGATCGTGCATTCGCCGGAGGCGTTGAGGTCGCCTCCACATACGGTGCAGACGGGGACCTCCGAGGGGTCCCGACCCTGGCTTGCCACTCAGTCACACCTCTGAGAATGATGGGGGACCGCCGAGGCCATCGGCTCTCATCCGTTCATACGGAAGTCCCGTTATATAACCCTTGGCCGCCGTTTCCCAAGAACGGTCCGTCGCCATGAGACGTCGCAACCCGGTGGGGCAAGGCTCCGAACCTATTTATACGGTCCGGAAGATTCGACGCGCGCGGGGCGTGGGGCTGGCGTGGCGAAGACAATCCATCTCAAAATCGACAAGGACGACCCCACGATTTCGCTGAACGACGTGCTCGCGAAGGTGCAGGAGATCCAGCGCGCGCATCCGGAACTCGACGTGTTCTTCGACGGCGACGAGTACGCGATCGTCTCGCGCCCGCGGAAGAAGGGATAGCTTTTTGGCGGGGGCGGGGTTGGTCGCGCCGGCGGACTCATGGCGGTGAAGGGAGGCCATCCCAGGCCCACGAAGAAGGACCTGACCCAATTCCCGATCGAGCACCTGGATTTGGAGAAGGTGCGGACGGTCAAGGAGCTCGTCGAGGGGATGAAGCACATCTCCTTCCAGAGCCGGACCCTCGGGCTCGTTGCGACCGTTTGCGAGAACATGGCGGAGGACCCGAAGTGCACGATCTTCCTCGGCGCGGCCGGGGCGCTCGTCCCCGGCGGGTTGCGCAAGGTCCTCCGCGACCTCCTCGAGCACGGCCTCGTCGACGTCGTGGTCACGACCGGCGCCATCGCGTATCATGATTGGTATGAGGCGCACGGGTTCAGGCACTACATCTCCTCGCCCGACGCGGACGACATCCTGCTCCGCGAGCACATGCTCGACCGCGTCTACGACACCCTCGCGGACGAGGACCTGTTTCGGGAGTGCGACGACGAGATCGCGAACATCGCGGACAACCTGGAGCCGCGGCCGTACTCCTCGCGCGAGTTCCTCGAGATCCTAGGGAAAAAGTACAACGATCCGAACTCGCTCGTCTGTACCGCCGCCAAACACGGCGTGCCATACTTCATCCCCGCGCTCAACGATTCCTCGATCGGCATCGCCCTCACGAAGCACTACCGGGACCGCCGCCAGGCGAAGAAGGAGCCGATGCGCATCGACCCGATCCGGGACAACTACGAGATCACGCAGATCCAAGTCCAATCGCCGGTGACGGGCGTCTTCTACATTTCTGGCGGGACCCCGAAGAACTACATCTCACAGACCGAGGTGATCGCGGAGGTCCTCGGATTCCCGGAGAAGCCACACATGTACGCGGCGCAGATCACGACGGACGTGCCGCAATGGGGCGGTCTGAGTGGATGCACGTTCGAAGAGTCGCAGTCTTGGGGGAAGTTCCATCGGGACGCGAAGATGGCGCAATCCCTCTGCGAGGCGACGATCGGGCTGCCCCTCGTAGCCTCGTACTTGTTGCAGAGCGGAATCAAGCGGCGCAATCGAACGGTCAAATGGGACGGGGACACCCTTCTCTCAGTTGCGTGAGGTCAGGGCGCGGGCGAAGTGATGGAGCGCCGCCAACTGCACGGGCTCGATCGCCCCCGCCAATGTGCCTTGGGTCGCAAGGATTTTCGCCCGAACTTCCTTCATGGCGTCCTCGACGGGTTTCCCCCGCCAAATGAGCCGGCTCGCGAGGAACGTTCCCGTTCGGCCCCGCCCCGCGTAGCAATGGGTGAGGACGTTCTTGCCCTCCTTGATCTTCCGGTCGACGAACTCGTTGAACTCGAACAGCTGGTCGATCGTCGGGGCGGTGAAGTCATCGACGCAGATCATCTTGTGTTCGATGCCCGCCGCGCGGATCTCACCCGGGTCAAGGCGGTCGCACTCGAAGGAGACGATGACGGAGAATCCCTCCGCCTTCAACACCGCCAAATCCCAGGGAAGGCGCGTCGGCCCCGGTCGCCCACCGACGCGACCATCCTCGATCGTGTAGATCTCGTCCATCCGCGCGTCCGATTCCCCGCCAACGTTTAAGTGCTCGGTGCGGGGATGCCCGGATGTGGCGCGCGGCCGGATGTGGATCGGTCTCTACAACTCCTACGACCCGAGGAAGTTCCACGAGGCCCACCGCCGGGCGCTCGCCCGGGCGGGACCGATCGCGCTCGCGTACGATGCGAACCTCGCGACGTTCGGCTTCCCGTACGAGGTCAAGGACGTCAGCACCCCCCTCCAGATTGTGGAATGGGTTTCGACGACGACGAGCATCGGCGATTCGGGCGCGTACCTCGTCGACCTTGCGAAGCAAGGCCGTTTCCACGTGTTCGAGTTCCCGAAGAGGGGATTCCCGCCGCAGCTCGGCACGATCGTCGTGACGACGAACCATCCCGAGGCGAAGAAGGCGATCACCGCCAAAGGGGTGGCACACCTTCTCCTTGGCGGGACGTCCGCATGCCTCGTGTTCGGCCTCGGCCATCGGGGCATCGAGGACCTCGACGTCTACGGGATGGCGGCGCACCATCTCGACATCACCGCCAAAGGTCTCTCCCTCGAAACAGCGACCGCGCTCGGAGCGGTTCCCGCCGCGATCCACGCGTTCTTAGCGCGGCCCTGATTCAACGGTCGTTCTAAGGCGGCGGCTTGGGCTTTGGTCGTGCCGTGCTTCGCTCCTGCGCCGTTTTGAGATACCCTTCGTC
>VBMQ01000071.1:9034-16563 GCA_005878375.1 Methanobacteriota archaeon
CCCGCGAGCAGGATCGCGAGGAAGATGATCAACAGGATCAGCATGCCCCACCACGACAGCATCACCGACCGGGCGGTCACCTCTGGCGTGAGCGGGTTCGCGTCCGTCCCGTCCGGGATCCCGTCCCCATCCGAGTCCGGGTTCGCCGGGTCCGTGCCGGTCTGGATCTCCGTATCGTCCGGCATCCCGTCGCCGTCCGTGTCTCGCGCGATCACGCGGATGCGGACGACCGCGTCCCCCGGGTTCCCCGCGAGGTCGAGGACGTTGAGGTGGACATCGTACGTGCCGGGCTGCGAGAACGCGAAGACGGTCCGCTCGCCGCGCACGACCTGCGGCGCGCCATTCGCGGTGAACGACCACGTGTAGCTGGCGATCCCGAAGTTGTCCTTCGATCCCGAGCCGTCGAGGGAGACCCACACGCCCGTCGCGACGGTCTGGTCCGGTCCCGCGTCGGCGATTGGCGGTTGCGTGTCCTGTGACACGATGCGCCCGGACACGGAGGCCGCATTCCCGCTCGGGTCGACCGCGTACACGGTCCAATCGAACGGACCGAGCACCACGAAGTCCGGCGAAACGCGGAACGGAGGGGTCCCGCGGAGGCTCACGTTCCCGAGGGAGTGATGCGCCGGGTCCCAGATCTCGATCGTCGCGACGTAGGAGCCGAGATTGTCCGAGATCGTGGCGGTGATCTCCGCGCTCGTGAGCACCTCGACGGTGAGCGGGGAGGACGCGGTGACACTCGGCGGGATCCGGTCAACGGAGAGGACGCTCGCGGCCGCGGTCGCGAGGTTCCGGCTCGCGGTCACGACGACCGTGTACGGCCCGATCATCGTGGGCGTGAACGTCGCGTTGTACTGCGTCCCCGAGAAACTCATCGGGCCGCTCCCGATGACGGCACCGATCGGGTCGCGCGCTTCAAACGTCACGGAGCCGACCGCGTCGTTCTCCACGACCATGGCGGTGACGGTGACTGTGGTCGAAACGTCGACGGGGTTCGGTGTAGCGGTGACGGTGACTCTCGGCGGCGTGCGGTCCCCGACCTCGAACGCGCCGGACGCCGTCGCCCAGTTCGCGCTCGTGTCGGACGCCCACAGATCGAACGTGTACGCGCCCTTCAGGAGCCACGCCCGCGTGTCCCCGTATCGACCCGCCACGAGGGACAGCGTGACGTTCGTGCGCGCGCCGAGCGGGTCGCGCACGTTCGCCCATACGCCCGCGATCCCGAACTCGTCGTAGGCGACGGCGCTGACCCGCGTGGGGGCCCCGACATCCTGGAATGGCGGGTCCGCCCGCACATCCGAGATCGTGGGCGGCGCGGTCTCGACGACGGTGACCGTCATCGAATCGTTGGCGGTGTTGCCCGCGCCGTCCCACACTTGGAGATTCACGAGGTACGTGCCGACGGAGTTGAACGCATGCTGAGCGACCGCACCGTTGATCGTGAACGGACCGCCGTCGTTGAACGTCCACGTGTACGCGACGATCCCGACGTTGTCCGTCGACGCGGTGCCGTCGAAGACGACGGTCGCGCGCGCCTCCACCATCTGGTCCGGGCCCGCGTCGGGAATGGGTCGCGTCGTGTCGCGGAGCACGAACGTGCCTTGCCAGGCGGCCCAGTTCCCCGCCGCATCGTTCGCGGACACCGTGAACGCGTACGTCCCAACGAGGTCGTAGGGCCGTTCGAAGTAGATCGTCGAGCCCGCCGTGGCCATCGTGACGTTGGTCGTGCCGCCGAGGGGGTCCGTGACCGCCAAGTGCGACGCGACCACGGCCACGTTATCCGTCGCCGTCCCCGTCACGTTGACCGAGAGGTGGACTTCCTGTGGATTCGGCGTCGCCATCACGCCGGAGAGGCGAGGCGCCTCGAGGTCCGCCATGTCGAATCGCCCCGTCGCGACCGCCCAGTTCGCGGCCGCGTCCACCGCCACGATTCGGTAGTTGAACGTCCCGATCGCGTTGTACGGGCGGGCGATGAAGTACCGCCCGGAGATCGGGTCCTGCGGCATCGACACGTTCCCGAACGACGTGCTCATCGGGTCCCACACCTCGCCCCACGCGCCGACCACGCCGACGTTGTCGACGATGTCCGCAGACACGTTCACGATCGCGCCCAGGTTCGCGGGGTCGGGGACCGCGGAGGCGAAGGAGATGATCGGCGGGATCGAGTCCCGCACGGTCACCTGGATCGGCCCGCTCGCCCCCGCGTAGTTCTCGTCCCAGCCCGTGCCCGAGGCGCTCCCGGTGAACGTCTTCACGCCGGGCGTGTTCGCCTGGACCGTCCAGAACGCCGTGCGGGTCGCGCCCGCCGCGATCGTGCCGAGCGTCGCGGGGTTCGCCCCGGCGACGATTGTGACCGTGGGCGGGAAGTTGAGCATGACCGTCGACGTCGCGAGGCGCAGGCCGCCCGTGTCCGTAACGTTCGCGCTGATTATGAAGTTCTGGCCCGCGTCGACCGGCGACGTCGGCCCGGTGAGCTGGACCGCCATGGCCGGCCCGGCGACGGCTTGCGGCATGACGCCCGCCGCGAGCGCGAACGGCTCCTGCGACACGCCCTGGAGCGTGCCGACGGTGAACACCTTCGCGATGCCCGTCGTCGCGGACGGGAACGCGATCTGCTCGACATCATTCACGGTCGAAGACGAGATCGCGATCCGGTTTCCGACCGCCTCATCGTACAGGGAGAGGTCCAGGTTGTTCAGCGGGGAGAAGACGGTCGGGTACCGGGGCCCGTTGTAGACGATGTGCTTGTCCCAGACGAGGGTCGCCTTCGTCCCGGCGCTCGCGGTCATCCGGTAGAACGCCGGGGCCCCGGGCGCGGACAGCCCGTCAATCACATTGTGGCGCACCGGCCACGCGTTCACAAGGTTGAGGTAGCCCCACCCGTAGTTGTTGTTCGGGATCGAACCCCAGTTCGTGACCCACGTGCCCGACGGCACGTCTGCGGAGTTGAGGAGCACCGCCTTCCCGCGCGCGGGGAACGCGGGCCCGCCGTCCGTTTGGAGGAAAAGGAGCGACGCGCCGCCGGCGTGGGGGGCGGCCATGCTTGTCCCCGAGAAGGAGATCCAAGTCCCGCTCGTCTGCCAGAACGCGTTCGCGGAGAGGATGTTCGATCCGGGGGCGACGATGTCCGGCTTGATCCGTCCATCCTGCGTCGGCCCGCGGCTGCTGAACCCGACGAGCGCATCGTCGGACCGGGTGACCGTGTTGAAGTCCTCGGAGGCACCGACCGTGATCACGTTGAACGATGTGGCGGGGATGCCGAGCGTTCGCGCGCCAGGGCCGGAGTTGCCCGCGGCGATTGTGGAAGGGATCCCGAGGTCGTCGACGAGCGCGTCGAAGTACATGCCCCAGCCGCTCCCGCCGTTGTCGTCGGGGCCGCCGCCGAAGCTCAGGCTCAGGACGCTTCCTCCGGCGGTGAGGACGGCCCAATCAATCGCCGCCATGCCGTCCGTATCGACGCCCTGTCCGCCGCCCGCGGTCGTGAGGTACCCCCACTTTGCGTTGATGATCCATCCGTCCGTGACGCCGTGGTACGTCGGGTCGTCGCTCCCCATGATGCCGCCGACGTGGGTCCCATGGCCATGGAGGTCCTCGACGGAGTTCGGATTGTCGTTGTAGTTGCCCTGATTCCGAGCCGCCGCGTGGAAGACCTTCGCGTCCGAGATGCGTCCAATCAGGGCGGGGTGCGTGCTGTTCACGCCCGTGTCCGCGTCGATGATCTTGAACCCGGATCCCGTGATTCCGTTCGCCCACCAGGTCGGGGCACCAATTGTTGGCACGCTCACGTCGAGGTTCGCGTTGAGGATGAGATTCGGCTCGACAGACGCGACCAGGGCATCCTCCCCCAGGCGAGCCACCTGATCTTCCGGCAGCCTAACCGCGATGAGGTTGACGACGGGGCTCTCGTAGATCACCTCGCCCCCCAGCGCGCGAACGTGCGACTCGACAATCGCGCGCGACGGCGCATGGAGGCGCGTCGCTTCGGAGGCGATCGCGCGTCTCATCGCGGTGAGGTCGTGCGAGAGCTGGAGCCCGAGAGCGGACACGTCCGGCCGTGACAAGTCATCCGGCGTGACAATCAGAGCCGAACGTTGGCGTGCGAGCCCGTTGATCGCGGGCTCCTGGATCGCACGCACCGACAGACTCGCGGCGTGCCCTTGCTGGTCCGTCAAGATTACAATATATGAGTGGAGAATCGGCGTGACGTCGTTCGCGCTTCCCGCCAGCGCCCCGTGTGCGAACGCGGTCGCGACCAACAGAAACGCGAACCCAGAAGCGCGAAGCACGACGGCCGTCCCCGGGGGCTGCCCCACCCGACCATGGCGATTTCTCACCCCCGCCTTTAATGTTTGCCCATGGCGTTCGCCGATGAGGCTCCGGTTCGTGAGAGTCGGAACAGGATATCGGTCACGCCGACTTGGTCGCCCTCGCGCACGCGAATCTCCTTCACCGTTCCAGAGACAGGGGCGGGGATCTCGTTCTGCATTTTCATTGCCTCGAGGACGAGCAGAGGCGCGCCGCGTCTCACGGCGTCGCCGGGTTTCGCGAGGACTTTCACGACCCGACCGGGCATCGGGGGACGAACGTCGACGGTCGCATCTCCGCCTTCGCTCTTCGTTTCGTCGGCGAGCCACGTAACGCGGACCTCGCGTGCCGCGCCGTTCACGCGAACGCCCCCGCCGAACTCTAAGCGGATGGCACCTCGCCCTTCAATCTCGGCGACCGCGGTTGCCCCTTCGACGGACACATGGACGGGGATCGCGCGGGCCTCAACCGTCACGCGCACGTCGGGTGGGTCGCCCTCGACCTCGACGTCACGTTCGCGCCCATCGACCGCGATGCGCAGCCGCATGTTCACCTCCCGGACGGGGACGTCCCGAGACCGCCCATCGCGACGCATTGGCGGGCTGGAGGACCAACCGTTCGCGGAGGTGCGCCGCCAGCGAGGGACGGGACGCAAGCGTAGCCGCAATCGCCGCCACCTCGTCGTCCCGCTCCTGGACGAGACCTTCGAGGATGTCGCGGTCTCCGAGGAACGTCGTCGTGAGCTCGCCGTTTCGGAATGCCTCGTCCGCCAAGATTCGGCGGTGGAGAGGGAGGACCGTCTGCACACCTTCGATCACGAATTCCCCGACCGCCCGTTCCATCCGCGCGATCGCCTCCTCGCGCGTACGCCCGTGGGCGATGAGCTTCGCGACGAGCGGGTCGTAGAACGCGAGGACGGGCGACCCCTGCGCGATGCCGCTGTCCACGCGGATCCCCGGACCGCCGGGGACGTGATAGGCGGTGACGGTTCCGGGAGAGGGCGCGAAATTGGCGGTGGGATCCTCGGCGTTGATGCGGCACTCGATCGCCGAGCCGTTCAACCGGACTTCCGTCTGTTCGACTCCGAGCGGCTGGCCGGCAGCGATCCGGAGCTGTTCCCGGACGAGGTCGAGGCCCGTGACCATCTCCGTGACCGTGTGCTCGACTTGCAGGCGCGCGTTGATCTCGTTGAAGTAGAACTTGCCCGCGGCGTAGAGGAATTCGACGGTCCCCGCGTTCACGTAGCCGACGGCGCGCATCCCGCGCACCGCCAACTCGCCGAGCTTCTTCCGGACCTTCGGGCCAACGAGCGGTGAGGGCGATTCCTCGGCGAGCTTCTGATGGCGGCGCTGGATCGAGCACTCCCGCTCCCCGAGGTGGACCGCGTTGCCGTGCGCGTCGAGCAGGACCTGGACCTCGATGTGGCGGGGGTGGCGGTGGAACTTCTCGACGAACAGTGTCGGATCGCCGAACGCCGCCGATGCCGCGGACTGCGCGAGTCGGAACGCGTGAGGCATCTCGTCCTGGCGGTGAACCGCCGCCATCCCCATGCCGCCGCCACCCCCCGAGGCTTTGAGCATCACAGGGAACCGGAGTTCCTTAGCCGCCGCCAACGCCTCGCCTTCCGATCCGACCGCTTCGGACCCCGGCGTGATCGGGAGACCCGCCGACGCCATCGCCCGCCGCGAGCCGATCTTGTCGCCCGACTGATTCATCGCGTCGGGGCCTGGCCCGACGAAGACCACGCCGGCCTCCGCGCACCGCCGCGAGAATTCCGGATTCTCGGACAGGAAGCCGTAGCCGGGATGGATCGCCTCCGCGTTCGTCGCCGCGGCCGCCGCCAAAACCCGGTCGATGTTCAGATACGACTCCGAGGCGGGAGCCGGTCCGATCTCGACAGATTCGTCGACATGGCGGCGATGGAGGGAGTCTCGGTCCGCCGTGGAGTACACGCCAACGGTCCGAATTCCCATCTCGCGACAGGTCCGCGCGGCACGAATTGCGATCTCGCCGCGATTCGCGATGAGGACCTTCTCGAACACGGAGGCCGCAGCGACCACGCCGCCAAAAAGCCTTTGTCAAAAAGACAGGGGCCGGAGGCTCAGGGCCCCCGGCAGGGGTTGAGGAGGGATCAGTGCCAGTAGACCCAGCCGGACTCCTTGCCCTTCTCGTACGTCCGGTACGACCAGTCGACCTTCAGGTTCTGGAGGACCTTGTGGGTCTTCTCGATGTTCTGCCAGTAGTACGCGTTGTTCCCGTTCGGGTTCCACTTCGTGCCCCAGTCCCACGCGAAGTCCCAGTCGCCCCACACGGGCTTCCACCCGATCTTCGTGAGCTTCTCCACGATCTCGTTCGGGTTCGCGCTGTTCGGATTCATCTCGATGTTCAGGTACGTCACATAGTTCGCCAAACCGGTTCCTCCCGTCGCCGGCGGGACGCCGCCAGCCCGTTGGGATGAGGAACGAGGGTACATCAAGGGCGGCGGCCCCGTTATCGCGCGCGGTTCTCACCGTCGGCAACCGCGATCCCCCGCGGGGACCGTGGCCCGCGCAGCCACGCGGCGACCCGGGAGCGCAGACCCGGCCGCTTCCGGCGGCGTGCCCGTGCCTTCCGCGCGGCGGTGAGGAGCCACGCCTCGGCGTCGCGACCGTACTCCCAGCGGGCGTAGTCGCGGACGTCCGCGGTCCACGCCAAGGTTCTGTTCCCCGTCTTCATTCCGATCATCATCGCGTCCATTTTCGTTCGCCTCGGAGAGTCTATGGCGGGGGGGACGAACGTTCTTGAGCCGACGCCTAGAGCCGTCGATCGACGGGTGAAGGTCTATACCCCCGACCGTCCATCGACGGGTCATGAGTCTCTGGGAAGTCACGTTTCGGACCCAGTACGAGTACCCGTTCATCCGCCTCTCGGGCCAGTTCCCGGGTTTGCCGATCTCGATGTGGTGTCACTGGGGGCGCGAGCTCCTCCAGGTGCCGACGCAGGACCCGGCGATCGTGAAGGACCTGGAGCAAGGGATCCGCAAGGCGGGGCGGTGCATCGACGAGTGGGCGGAGGCGGGCGAGACCCGGATCTTCATGCTCAAGTGCACGTGCGGCAACCACGACAGCCCGTGGAACGTGTGGGAGAAGCACGAGTTCACGGACGCGCCGCCCGCGGTGTACAAGGACGGCTGGGGTTACTTCCGGCTCGTGACCTTCAACGAAGGCGGGACGCGGGCCTTGTTC
>VBMQ01000072.1 GCA_005878375.1 Methanobacteriota archaeon
TCAACGTCCATCTTGAAGTTTTCTGGCGGGCGGGCGGAAACTACTCTTTCCCGATGAATCTCCGTCCGACCTCCTCGTAGAGGGCGGCGCGGCTTACAACGTATGCCCACCAAAAGACCGCGCCGGTGCCCAGAGCAGGGAACACGACGATGGCGGCAGTGAACTGCCATTCAATGGGACTCCCCCAACCGAAAACCGCCATCGGGAGGGCCAACATGATCACGAAGAAGACAAACCCCAGTCGATAGAACTTCCGCCGAACACCGAGCCGCACAGCGATTTCCGCCGCCGTTTCCTTCCGCGTCATCGCCGAAGGTTCATTCACTTCGGTCCCTGCCCCTCGAGCCACCGGGAAACGACGTCCTCATGGCCCCGCGCGTACGCACCGGCTGGCATCGTCGTTGGATCGTACCAGCCAAGCTCCGCGTACCACGGCGGCGCCGCCAACGCGTGGGGCTTCGAGAGAGTGGCGTCCACCAAAAACCACATGTCATAATGCAGGCGACCTGAGAATCGCTTCGGCTCGTACAGGTCGACCTCGATCCGCGGTTCCGTGTACGTCATCCCCCCGATCCCGAGGACTTCCTCGCCGACGCGTTTGGCGGCGTCGCGCGGGTCCTCCCCGTACTTCAGGTGGCTCGCGGGAACCGTGAGGCCCTTGCCGTGCGCGCGGCGGCGGTCCCCGTCGAGCCCCGCGAGCTCCTCCCACCTCGGGTCGTCCGCGTACTTCCCGAGGAGGATCTTCCCGCCCTGTTTCACGAACAGGAATGCGCTCAGGCACATGCCGCCGGGCGGGAGGGACCAGAATCCCGCGGGGGGGCCGTTCTTCGACAACCACAGGAAGGGGCCTTCGCCAGGCATGCCCCTCGTGAGGTCATCCCCGCATCAAGAATGTGTGTTCGTTACTTGGACGCGAAAGTTTCACATGCCCCCGGAGACCGATTATGGCCCGCGGCCTCGCTGGGAAGCCAGGATGGGACTTGCAGTGGAAGCGCGGAGCGAAGCCTTAGGCGGGAAGGGGGGATGCCCCGGCGATGCCTGACGTCGTGTGCGTGGCGGACGTCCACGAGGGCATCGGCTTCGGCTTCCTCATGGACCCGGAGACCGGCGTCAGCGCGCGGGCTCTTGACCTCCACCGGAACTTCGTCACCGCCGCCAAATGGGCGATCGAGCACGGAGCGAAACTCTTCTGCGTCCTCGGGGATTTATTCGATCGCACGCACGTCCCGCCTGTGTTCCGCGAGCTCGTCCGGCGCGATGTCATCGAGCCCCTCGGGAAGGCGGGGATCGACGTCTGGCTCTTGGCGGGGAACCACGACCAGCCCCGCGCGTTCGCCCGCGGCACGAGCCTCGACGACTTTCGGGGGTACAGGCACGTGAAAGTCTTCCGCGAACCGACGACCGAGGTCCGCGAGTTTGGCGGGGTGAAAGTCGGCTTCGTCCTCCTCCCATACATGCACCCGGAGGAGATCGTGAAACGGATGCGGGAGCGTCTGAACGAAGAGGTCTCCCGGGAGCAGGCGTACGAGATGTCCCGCGCGATTTGGCGGGATTGGATCGCGGACCGAACCGCCAGTCTCGACGTCGCTCGTCTCATCGTCTACGGCCACTTCTGGATCGACGGCGCGCGCCCGACGGAGTCCGGGTACGAGGTCGTGCCGGACGAGTTCACGTTCACCCGCGACATGTTCCCGCCAAAGATGGATCTGGCGGTGTTCGGCCACCTCGTGTACACGGGCGCGCCGGAGCGGATCGACTGGGGCGAGCGGGACGAGCCGAAGGGGTTCCTTGCGCTCGACGCCGCCAAGGCGACGTGGGAGTTCATTGAGCTTACGGCCAGGGAAATGGTCCGCGTGGCGGTGACGATTGGAATCGATGAGGATCCTACCGCCAAGATCCTCGATGCGCTCCCCGCCAACGCGCGAGACAAGCTCGTTCGCCTCGAGGTCACGCTCCCCGAGGCCCTGCGCCCGAAGGTCGAGCAGCGCCGCATCGACGAGCGGCTCGCGGGCGCGTTCCACTACGAGGTGAAGTGGCTCGTCCAGCGGAAGGACTTCCGGGTCGTCGAGGAGTTCACGATGGACCCGATGCGCCTCTTGCGCGGGTACGTCGACGCGCATTACAAGGAGCATCCGCGGAAGGCGGCGATCGAGGCGGACGGCGAGCAGATCCTGAAGGAGGTCATCGGGTGAAGGCCGCTGCGCAGGCGGGGGACACCGAGACGCTCCCGGACTCTTCGGCTATACCAGTAGCCGAAAGCGGCGAAGGCTTCGTGAACGAGGACATCGAGATGCGCGGCTTCATGCGCTATCTAGAGAAGACCCCGCCAATCCGCTTCCCGGGCCAGTTCACGGTCATCACAGGAAAGACCGGGTCCGGGAAGACGAGCATCCTCGACGCGATCACGTTCGCGCTGTACAAGCGGACGACACGCACGGACCCGCCCGCGAACGCGAAGATCACAGACATCTGCAAGCCCGGCGGCCACGTCCGCGTGACGTTCCGGCAGCGCGGGAGGACGTACGAGGTCCGCCGAGGGTTCCAGACGAACCACACGCCGTTCCTCGAGCTCACGGAGGAAGGCCGGATCATCCCGGGCACGATCCCGGAGAAGGAGAAGGCGATCCTTGACGTCGTCGGCCTCGACTACGACGGGTTCCGGAACAGCACCTTCGTGCGGCAGGAGGAGATGAAGGGGCTCGGGGCCTCGAGCGGCTCCGACCGGTTGGCGGTGTTCCAGAAGCTCTTCCGCCTGGAGAACTTCGAGAAGGCCGCCAAATTGGCGGGGGACCGGCTCGCCATCGTCGAGACGGAGACGAAAGCGAAGGAAGCGGAGATCACGACGCGGCGGGAGCGGATCGACCGGACTCCGATCCTGCGGAGTGAATTGGCGGCTTTGGAGACGGAACTCGCGCTGGAGAAGAAGCTCGAGGCGGACTTCACCGCCAAACTCAAGGAGATGGATGTCGGCCTCAAGACGCTCGCGGCGGAGCACGACGAGTACACCGCCGCAATGCGCACGGCCGAAGACCGCGCATATCGCCTGAACGACATCACCACCAAATTAGCGGCGCTAGAAGATCGGTCGTCGAAGGCAGTCGTCCTCAAGGAGAACATCACGGCGTTGGCGGGGGAGACCGCGCGATTCGAGACGCTGCGCGCGGAAGCAGATTCCCTCCGCGACTTGCAGCAGCGCGCGACAATCCTCCAACAGCAGCTCGAAGGGGCGAAGAAGCAGTGGAAGAAACTCGAGGAGGAACACGAACGCCGGCTCGGTCAGCTCAAGCAATCCCTCTTTGAACAGGAGCAACGGGTCGCGACCCTCTCCACGGATGTATCCGGCGACCAAGCGTTTGCACTGCTCCGGTTGGAGGGTGCCCTCGGCGAGCGCGTTTCCCGGATCGACAAGGAACTCGAGTGGCTGAAGGGGCACAAGGACCTCGTCGCCGCGCTCCATCAAGAACAGAAGACCGCCAAGGAAGAGTTGGCGGGGGTGACCGCGCACACCTCGCGTGTGAACCGGGACTCGTTCATCCTCTCGGAGATCGGGGAGCGCATCGCAGAGATCAAGCGGCACGTGCGGGAGGAGGACGCGGCGGAGGAGCAACGGCGCCGAGAGCTCAAGGCGGAGTTCGCGACGCTCGATCGCAAGATGCTGGACCTCGGTTTCACGGACGAGGCGAAGGGACGCCTCGCCGAGATGCGGGAGACCGTGCCCCTCATGGAGGCGAAGCGGAAGGAACTCGATGCTCTCCGGCGGGAACTCGAAGCGATTGGCGACCCCGCCGGCCAGATGCAAGTGTTGCGCGAGGACCAGGAGAAGCTTCGAACCGACGTCGAGGCCTCCATGAAAACGCTCGAGGCCCTCGAGCGCGACGAGCGCGCGTACGTCGCCGCGAAGGACGCCCACGACGCCGCCAAAGGCGATGCGGACGAGCTCCGCCGTTCGCTGTACACGAAAGAGGGAGAACGGAAGCGGCTCGCCGCCCACCTCGCGGAGACCGAGGCCGAGGCCGCCAAGATCGACGAGGCCTCGAAGGCGCTCTTCGACCTCATCGCCGCGAAAGAAGTGCTCGCGATCCTGAAGAACGAGGTGTTCCACAAGAAGGGCGTCGTGATGTACGCGATCAACCAGCTCCTGCCCGCGCTCGAGATCCAAGCGTCGGAGAACCTCGCGGACCTCACGGACGGGCGGTTCTCCCAGGTCAAGCTCGAGACGTACGAGGAAGCGAAGGGCCACGGGATCAAGATCCTCGTCCTCGCCGTCGACGGGCAATGGCACGACGTCGGCGAGTTCTCCGGCGGGGAGAAGACGCAGATCAACGCGGCGCTCCGGTTCGCGATCGCCCGGGAGCTCGCGTCGATGCCGCAGGTCGGCCGCACGTACGGGCGCATGAAGACGCTGTTCCTCGACGAGGCGGACCTCGGCTCCCTCGACACGGAGGTCTCGCGGGACCTGTTCGTCGAGAAGCTGTTCGACATGGGCGCGTTCTTCGACAAGGTCATCCTGATCACGCACCTCACGGAGGTCGCGGACAAGTTCCCCGCGCGCATCCGCGTGGACATGACGCCGGACGGCGTCTCCCGCGCGGAGGTGGTCGCGTGACCGTGCGGGACGAGCTGCGCGAGGAGCTGCACCTGATGATGCAGTACCGCGGGGCCCGCCAGGAGCCGCCGCCGATGGAGGTCAAGGCAATCCGCCCCGCGGAATCGCCCGCAGACCTCGTGGCGGTGGACGGCTCCTACGCCTTCCTGTACAACCTCGGCAGCATGTGGCTCGCGGTCGCCCGGGCCGCCGCGATCCCGTACACGCTCACGGAGAAGGGCTTCCACCCTCGGCCCCCGCACATCGTCGACCGCGCGATCCTCGTCTGGACGTGGGAAGAGATCGTCTCCCGCCAGGATGAGTTCCATCAGAAACTCTTCGAGGCGACGCGCGGGAGCAACGAGCCGCACAAGGAGATGGTGAACGAGTTCCGGAAGCACCTCGAGGGCGCGCTCGCGCTCCAGGTCGCGCAACAGTACGATTCCGTCGTCCTCGCGCTCGACGGCAGCTTGTCGGCGATCCCGAAGGAACTCGACCACCTCGAGGACGTCGTGGCCGCGTGCGAGGCGAACGAGAACGCGCTCGTCGGCGTCAGCAAGGATTCCTTCCTCCACGCCTTCGGCCGGTCGATGCCGGACGAGCAGGTGCTCGCCTCCGTCGGCGGCATGGGGTACGTGCGCGTGCCGAAGGAGTTCGAGTCCCGCCAACACGGGCTGCTGCACGGGGACGTGTACTTCGCTCGCCTTCATGCGCAGGCGCCGAAGTGGTTCCGCGTGGACGTTGGCACGCGCCGGGACGACCCGGACTTCGTGTTCGGGCAATTGGCGGCGCACGCACGGAGCGGCCTGAGCCTCGGCTACCCGTACGGTCTCATGGAGGCCCACCGTTTGGCGGTGCTCGTCCGGCAGTCGCGCGAGGTGTACGAGGACGAAATCCTCAAGGAGTGCGCGCACCTCGGGATGCCCGTGGGCGAGGTCGCGGCGGGGCTGACGCAGATGGAGGGCCGCCGCCGGGGCGCGTTCCACGAATACTTGGACCGGTTCGCGAGGGACGTGAAATGAAAATCGGCGAGGTGATCTCCGGCTCCGTCACCGGCGGGCTCGAGGCGAAGCTTCAGCTCGACAACCCAGAGAGTCTCCGCATCGGCTACCCGGTGATCGTCGAGGGCAAGACGTACGACTTCTACTGCCTCGTCGAGGACATCGTGAACCAGGAGCTCGAACTCGCCGAGCGGTTGGCGGGGTCGGAGTTCAAGGACGCGATCATCCCCGGCGCAGGAACGCACGAAGGATACGGGGGCCCGATCTTCTACAGCAAGGCGGTCCTCCGGCCGATCCAGCTCATCGAGAAGGACTCCGGCGACCTGTCCGAGCCGCAGACGATCCCACCGTACTTCTCGGAGGCCCGCCACGCCGCGAAGAAGGACGTCGAACTCATCTACCAGATCACGGACACGAGCGTCCCGCTCGGGACGATCCGCGGCATCGAGCCGTACTTCGTCCACGTCGACTTCGAACGCCTCTCGGAGAAACCGTTCGCAATCTACGGGCGTACGGGCGCGGGCAAGTCGATCCTGAACAAGCTGATCTGCCTCTCGATCCTCGCGAAGGACGTCGGCTCGGTCTTCATCTTCGATATGGTCGGCGAGTACGGCATCTATTCCCGCGCAGATCAGGCGAAGGGCCTCAAGTTCTACTTCCCGGACAAAGTCGAGGTCTTCTCGCTCGACCCGAAGAACACGGAGGCGAAGCCGTTCGTGCTGGACCCTCGGGAGATCCAGCCGGAGGACTTGCTCGTCGCGCTGCAGGATCTGAGCCCCGGCATGGTCGACACGATCTACGCCGTCTATCAGCGCCGAGGCGACCGCGACCTCGTCACGGCGATCGAGGGCGCGACCGTCGAGCAGCTCGGCGAGGCGCTCGTCCACGAGATGTCCTTGAACGCCCTCAAGCGTCGGATCCAGCGGATCAAGCGGCTCCCATTCATCCGCGAGGGCAAAGACGCGTTCGGCCAGATGATGGGGCTCGTCCGCCAGGGGAAGTCGATCGTCCTCGACTTCGGCGAGTTCGGCGGGGATGTTTCCGTCTACCTCTTCGTCGCGAACGTGCTCGCGCACCGCCTGTACGATCAGTACACGGAGAAGAGCGAGGACCGCCGCCTGATCGTGTTCCTCGAGGAGGCGCACAAGTTCCTCGACCCGCTCGTCGCGCCGTACACGAAGTTCGCGCAGCTCGCGCGGGAGACGCGGAAGTTCAACCTCATCCTCGCGCTCGTACCGGTTCGTCCTTTCGATGAAAGAGGGGTCCGACATCCAGAGCGCGCTCGCCGGAGTCCAGGACGTCGGGATGTGGGAGAAGATCGTCGGGACGATCCCGGTGAGGACGGTGGCGGTGATCGGAGACGCGATCCGCGTCCCGACGGTCATCGACGTCATGAAGTACGACGACGAGAACGTGAAGGAGCACATCCTCGGCCGCCAGCGGATGACTGCGGGCGAGATGGCGGGCGTCGCGGAGAAGGCGAAGCGGATTTTCGGGGCGTCCGCGTAAGACTTGCATCCCTCCTCTTGGGACCGCCAAACGACGGCTCCGTTCGCCGGGTGAACCGTCAACGATTCGAAGGTTATTCCAAGCATAATGATTATAGCGCGTTTGGCGGCGGACCCGGCCCGTTGTGAACATCAGGAGACGGAGGACCTCGGCGTAGGCGGGGGTGCGCGCTACCTGCGATGCGCGGACTGCGGGAGCGTCCTCATCGGTTCCCGCGGCTCGTTCTGGCGGCTGGCCCCAAAGCCCCCGAACTAGCTCGCAAGGCCGACGAAGGGCGCGAGGCCCTCTGCGACCCGGGGGTCGTCGAGGGACGCCGCCAATTCCGAGAACGAGGTGAACGGGCGGGCCCGCACAATCCGCGCCGCGCGCTTCGCCCCGATCCCGGGTAGGGACGCGATTGCTCGCATCGGAGCACGGTTCACGTCGAACGGGTACTGGACGGCGGTCAGCGAGCGCTGGCCGTGCGAGGTGACCTTGACGTCGACGAATCCGTTCAGCGGAACGTCATACGGAATCCCAACGAGAAGGCCGTAGGTGCCGACCTGCCGACCGAGCGTGAGGTGCCCCTCGGAGATTTCCGTGTACACGTCCCGCAGGACCGTCCCCTCGGGCACGACGCGCGCGAGCATCTCGTGGTCGATCTCCGTCCGCACGCGGTCCTTGAACTTTCGGAACAGGTTGTGGTGGTCGAGGGGCACGAACTCGCGCCGCACGGGACGAACCTGGCGGATGTTGATTCGCCGGACCCACAGATCTTCCGCCAAGAGGCGCTTCAGGAACGCGAGGTTCAGGTCGAAGGTCTTCGCGGTCTCGCCGTCGAGGCCCGTCACGAAGTTGAGGCCGGGGAGGATCCACGGCATGCCGTTCGGCCCGCGCTCGCGGCCGACTTCGTTCACCATGCGAATGGCGGTGAGACATCCCTCCGCGTCGATGTTGAGATTGTTCGCTTCCGTCACGGCCGGGTCCGCGGTCTCGAGGCCGAACGAGAGGATCGTTCCCGGCGTCCCGAACTCGCGCAGGATTCGCAGCCCCGCCATCGCGTCCTCGGGATGCGCGACCATCATCGCCGGATCGCCGTTGTCGGTGTGGAGGACCTTCAGGTTCGGCGCGGCCGCCCGGATTCCCGCCAACAATTCTCGAATGGCGGGGACGTTGATCTCGGGCGTGAGCGAGCCGCCGACGCCGTTCGCTTGGAACGAGAAGAAGTCCGCCTGCCCGCCCAACCGGAAGTTCACGGCCCCCAACGCCGCCAACCGGCGCACCTCTGCGACGACGTTCTCGACGGGGCGGAACTTCGGGACTCCATACATCGGCTCGATGCAGAACGAGCAGCCGCCGTTCAGGTACCGCACGCACCCCTTCGACGTGTCAAGCTCGAGGATGAGAGGGTCCGGGTAGTCCGGATGGTGGGTGATCACGTCCGCCCCGAGGAGGGCCCACCGGTCCCACTCCTCCATCGTGCGGTCGCGGTTCCGGAACTGGCCCGACGTCAGGAAGTCGTAGACCGCGGTATCGAGGTCGCGGATCGCGATGAAGTCGAACGCGTCCACGAGGTTCTCGTCGTAGTATCGGAACCGCGCGAGCGGGCCGCCGAGGACCTTCACGCCCCGCCAACCCGTCGCGTGCGCGAGGAGCTCCTTCTCGCTGATCGGCATCCCGCGCAGGTACTTGCCCGGCACGATCGGGCCGGAGATGATCGCGAGCACGTCCCCCGCCAACGGATGGCCCTTCCGCACCTGCTCGATCGTGACGTACTCCCATTCGTAGCCCGCGTCCGCGACCGCCCCCGCCAGGTACCGCGGGTACGGGGAGAGGAACGGCGGCACGCCGAAGTTCGACGGTTCATCCACGAACCCGTCCAGGATCAGGACCTTCACGGCCCCGACCCTAGGGACGGGAGGCGGTAAAAACCTTCACGCGCGCGGCCGCACCCTTCGAGACGCGGACCGCAAAACCTTTAGCGGAGGGGCATAATCGTTTCGAAGCCGTGGCCTTCGATACCGCGATCAACCCGACGACCCTCCTCATCCTTGGCATCCTCCTGATCGTCGTCGGCCTCGTCCTCGCGTTCTTCGGGCGGAAGGTGTGGACGCCATTCATGTCCTTCGTCGGCGCGATCATCGGGGGCACCGTCGGGTACATCATCGGCGGCTTCTACGCCCCGAGCGGGTACGTCGTCGCCCTCGTGCTCGGCCTCATCGGCTCGATTCTCGGGAGCATCCTGTTCAACTACCTCGTGAAGATCGCGCTCGCCCTCATCACCGCCGCGATCCCCGCGACCCTCACGTACTACGCGATGGGCGGGAACGCGGTCTCGGACCAGACCGCCCGCGACACGCCCGTGATCGTCGCAATCCTCGTCCTCGTTCTCGTCTTCGCGATCGCGTACTACTTCGTCGAGGAGCTCATCGGCGTCGTGACCGCGCTCGTCGGGGGCGCGCTCCTCGGCGTCGGGATCTTCCTCGCGACCGGCTCGGGGACCTACGCCCTTGGCGGGGGCGCCGGCGTGTTCCTCGCCGGGTCCATCCTCCAGACGATGGCGATCCGCGCCGCCAAGAAGGGGTCCGTCTGGCGGTTGCGCCGCGCTCGAGCCGCCCGAGCCGCCCCGGCCCCGTACGTCCCGCCTCCGAGTTCACCGCCCATGGCGGCCCCTCCGGCTCCGCCTCCCTCCTCCCCGCCAGCGGGGATGCCCCCGCCACCGCCGCCCCCGTGAGGCGCACTTTCGCTGACCCCTCCCCGGCTCCCCGCTAAGCCGTCCGTCCTCCATCCCTTCCCCCTCCTGGGGAGGAGCACAATGGCGGCGACGGCGGAGACCCTCGCACCGATCCGCGAGCTCGTCCCGCGGCCCGCCCTCACGACCGGCCTCCCGGTCCTCGACCGCATGCTCGGGGAGTTCGAGGCCTCCCGCCTCACGTTCGTCGACTCCGGCTCCGACTTCGCGTTCCAGCTCCAGACCCTCCTGTGCGTGCGGTGCGTCGCGGAGCTCGACGCGGACGTCGTCTTCGTGGACGGCGGGAACAGCATCGACCCGCACGGGATCGTCCGCGCGGCGAAGCGCGTGGGGCTCGCGCGACTCGACGTCCTCCCGCGGATCCGCGTCGCGCGCGCGTTCACGTGCCACCAGATGGCGACGCTCCTCATCGAGCGGCTCGACGAGCAGATCGCCGAGTCCGGCGCGCGGCTCGTGATCCTCTCCTGCCTCCCGGAGATGTACCTCGACGAGGACGTGCCGTACGGGGAGGCGCACCAGCTGTTCCTGCGGTCGCTGCGGCGCATCCGCGAGGTCACGGAGGAGCGGGGCACGATCACGGTCGCGACGAACGCGGGGCTCGCGAAGCTCCACCGCCGGCGCGGGATCCGGCGCGCGATGTACGAGGCCGCGGACCGCGCGATCAAGTTCCAGCAGCGCCGCCAAGGGTTGCTGATCACGCGGGCGGAGACGGGGGCGCAGGACTGGTTCCGCCCTGTGCCGCCGAACCAGCTCACGCTCGAGGACTTCACGCAGCCGACGAGCGCGCGAATGACGACGGTGGCGGTGGACCAGGAACCAAAGGAACTCAAGAGTGCGGGGTACCTCGGGTTCGGATGGTGACGGAAGGATTCATCCCCGCCATGCGTTTGGCGGCGTGAATGGTCTTCGACGCACCCCGTCACGTCGCGGCGATCATGCGGGGATTCGATAGGCCGTGGTTCGTCGCGGGCGGCTGGGCAATCGACCTGTTCCTCGGGAAGGAGACGCGCGCGCACGAGGACATTGAAGTCGCGATCTTCCGGCGGGACCAAGACGCGATTTGGCGGCACTTCTCGGGATGGGAGATGGAGAAGATCGTGTCTGGCGGCGGCGACTCGAAGCGCCAGGTTTGGCGGGGCGAGTGGCTATCCCCGCCAATCCATGAAATCCATGCGAAACGCTCTGGCGGGGAACTCCGCGACCTCGAAATCCTGTTTGACGAGGCGTGGGCCGACACGTGGCGGTTCCGGCGCGAGTTGGCGGTGTCTCGCCCCGTCGCCGAGATCGGATCGCGAACCGCGGACGGCGTTCCGTTTCTTGCTCCCGACATCGTTCTCCTCTACAAAGCGAAAGCGTCGCGGCCGGACGATGAAGCGGATTTTCGCGCGACCTTCCCCGTCCTTCCCGCGGACCACCGCCGATGGCTCATGGACGCAATCGAGCGCGTTCATCCCGGGCATCCGTGGATCGCCTCGCTCCGATCCCCGCCAACGAGCCGGCAAAGTTCATAGCGGGTCGTCCCTTCCGCCGCACCGTGGGCGGCATCTCCGTCGAAATCCACGAACCCGTGAACGTGCTCTCCACGATGCTCCTCGCGATCGCCGGGCCACCGCCGGACGCGAAACTCCATCCGATCACGGAGTACGCGGTCGAGTACACGAAGCCGTTCCGAAACCATCCGTCCCTCGGATGGCTCAAGGAATTCTATCGCCCCGAGAACGTCCACGAGTTGTTCGGCCACGCAGCGCAATTGGCGGGACCGGTGAGCTTCGCGCCTCGGTCCTCGCAGCTCCCGCCGTATCTGGCGGCGTACGAACCCGCCAAGATGAAGGAGCTCCCCGCCAAGATGGCAGCGTTCTACAAGGACGCGAAGCTCGGCACGTTCCGGCGGGCGCGCAATTCGGAGTACACGCTCGCAGAGGCGGATGTGAAGGACGGGCTCGAGGGCGCGCGGATCGAGGACTTCCTCACGGAGCTGTACGGGCCCGTGAAGTACAAGCTTGTCGTCGCGCCGGCCCCGGCGAGCCCGACCGTTGGCGGGGCCGTCGACGCGCGGAGCGCGTGGGAGTCGTTCGCCTTCCTCTTCCCGCCAAAGGTCGCCCCGGACTCCGACGAGCCGGTGGCGTGGTCGTACGACCCGGACACGACGCAGGTCCTTGTGCAGCACGAGCTGAGCCACGCCCTCCTCGCGGACCGGATCCGTGAGCGGCCCGGGCTCGCGTCGGACCTGCGCGCCGTGCTCGCCAAGATTCCGCGAGACTCCCATTTCGCCCAGGTGTTCCCGGACGGGGAGTCGAGAATCGCGGAACTCTTCATCCGCGGGTCGTCCGTCTCATACCTCCGGCGCACACGCGGGGACGAGCAGGCGTACCAGTGGATGGAGGACCAGGGCCGCCGACTCGGGACCCCTCTCATCCGCGACTTCTTCCTCGTCATCGAACGGTATCTCTCCGTCCGGAAGTGGCCGGACCTCGGCGCATTCCTCGTGGACCTGCCGAAGGCGTTGGCGGCGTAGCCCCGCGTCGGCCTTCGATTCGAACCTCCTTCGGTTCTCCTTCGCTCCTGCTTCGGTCCACCTTCGAATCGAACCGCCGGACGATTTCGGCACTTTCGCCGACCCCCGGGACGCCGGGATAAGCCTGCGGAGCCCTGCGTCCAAACGAATCCATGGGCCGCACGGTCCCGACGTACCGGATGTACCTCGAGTCGATCCTCGACCGGTGGATGGATTACCGCCGCGCGCTGCGGGAGAAGGACCGGGAGCTGTTCGACGAGGTCCTGAACCGCGCCCGCCAGCACGCGTCCGCGGCGAGCTACTGCGCGCACCTCGACCCCGTCGAGACCGCCTTCCTGTCGATCTTCCTCGAGATGGAGCGAGAGATCGCGGAGTTGAAGGCGGCTCCACGGGCGGAGCCTCGTCCATAAGCCTATATATGGATATGAGTATGGATACCAGAATGGCGTCCAAGAGCATCCTGGTGACGACGGACGTGTACGAGCGACTCCGTCGCCTCAAGCTGCCCGGGGAGAGCTTCAGCGAACTGCTCCGACGGATCACCGCGAGCAAAGGCAAGCTCAGCCCCCACTTCGGGGCACTGGCGCACGAGCCGAAGGAGTTCTTCGACGGCCTGCGAGCGATCATCGCGAGCCTGGACAAGGCTTCCGAGGCCGAACTCGCGAGGCTGGTGAAGCGATGAAGGCGCTGGATAGCACGGCGCTGATCGATGCCCTCGAGGGGGACGCGTCGCTCTTGAGAAAGGTTCCGACCTTAGACCGCGTCGGAGTCGCGACGACGGAGGTGAACGCCTTCGAAACCCTCGTTGGCTTCTTCTTCCGGGGCGGGCCAACCCTGCCGGAACGTTTGGAAGCGGTCCACGGGATGCTAGGAGACCTGACGGTCTTCCCCTTGGACCGTGGCGGTGCGCTGAAGGCTGCGGAGGTTGCCGCGGAGCTCGCACGGGAAGGGCGCACGCTGGGCACAGGGGACGCGCTGACGGCGGGCATCATTCTGAGCCGGGGCGTCGACACGATTGTCACGCGCGATGTGGAGCACTTTCACCGCATTCGAGGCCTCAAGGTCGAGGGGTACTGACTCGCAGCGCCCGTAAAGCTCCCTCGCCTAGCGCGGTGGTACCGCGTCAACGACGGAAAGGTTCATTCCATCCGCGCCGTATTCGACGCGCGGCCGTTCGGGCGATGTTCGGCCGGTAGGGGGAGACGATGGACGCACACTTCACGAAGGACTTCTTCGGATTCCTGACGGAGCTCGAGAAGAACAACAACCGGGACTGGTTCACGAAGAACAAGGCCCGATACGAAACGGCCGTCCAAGACCCGAGCGTGCGATTCATCCGCGACGTGGGGACTCGCCTGAAGGCGAGCAGCCCGTACCTCACCGCGGATGCGAGGCCGTTCGGCGGCTCGATGATGCGGATCTACCGGGACGTCCGGTTCTCGAAGGACAAGAGCCCGTACCGCACGACGGTCGGCATCCACTTCTCGCACAAGGGGACGATGGGCAAGGCCGAGCACCTCCCCGGGCTGTTCCTCCACCTGGAATCGGGCGAAAGCGGCGCGTATTCCGGCGTCTGGCAGCCGGACGCACCGACCCTCAAGCGCATTCGGGATCGGATCGTCGACGAACCAAACATCTGGAAGAAGGTCGCCCGGGGCAAGCTCCAGCTCCAGGGCGAGAGCCTGAAACGGCCCCCGCCCGGATACCGTGCCGACCACCCATTCATCCAGGACCTCGTGCGGAAGGACTTCGTCGCGCACATCGGCTTCCGCGACGCGCAGGTCACGGGCCCGGACTTCCTCGACACGTTCCTCGACGCGGGCAAGGCGATGGACCCGCTGAACCGGTTCCTCGCGGACGCGATCGAACTCCCGTGGTAGGCACTTTCGCCCACCCCTCCGCTGCACCATCATAACCGCCAAACCCTATGATTGGCGGGGGAGCACGACGCAGGGCTGGATCATCGACGCCCACCCGGACTACGAGCGCGACGCGATCGTCCTCTGGCTGTGGACGCCGTCCGGCGTGCAGCGGATCGAGGACCGCTCGTTCCGCCCCTCGTTCTTCGTGAAGGTCCCGCCCGCGGAGCTCCCGGACCTGCAGCGCCGCCTCGGCATCCTCGACCAGGTCGCGGACACGCACGTCGTGATGAAGCGCACGGGGTTGGCGGCGGAGACGCCCGAGCCCCTGCTCGAGGTCGTCCCCCGCCACTACGCGGACCTGCGGGACGCCGCCCGGATCGTCGACAGCGCGGGCAAGTACTACGAGTACGAGCTGTTCGACGTCGACCTGCGGCTGACCCAGCGGTACTTCCAGGACCACGGGATCTTCCCGATGGGGCTCGTCGCGTACGACGGGGCGTGGCGCGCGCTCGAGGAGCACTTCGCGCTCGAGTACGAGGTCCCGGACCTGAAACGGGAGGCGCTCGACGTCCGCGTGGATGCGCCCGCCGGCATCCCGCGGATGGACGACCGGCTTTTGGCCGCGAGCCTTGGCGGCGACATCGTCGACGGGAACGAAGAGGATGTGCTCCGCGGAATCAACGCGCTCGTCGAGGACCGCGACCCGGACATCGTGTTCACGGACGGCGGCGACGCGTTCGTGATGCCGTACCTGGAGAAGAAGGCGCGCGAGAACGGCGTGGACCTCCGGCTCGGGCGCGACCCCGGCTTCCACGGCACGCGGTCCGCGAAGTCGTACTTCACGTACGGGAAGATCGTGTACAAGCCGAGCCAGTACCTCCTGAAGGGCCGCCTCCACCTCGACCGCGGACACTTCGCGGTGCGGGAGAGCGGGTTCGCGGGCCTCGTCGAACTGTCACGACTCTCAACGCTCCCGCCACAGGAGCAGGCGCGCCTCACTCC
>VBMQ01000061.1 GCA_005878375.1 Methanobacteriota archaeon
CGAGTTCATGACCATCAGGAGCTCGATGCCGTCGATCAGGACGGCCCCGCTCGGGTGCTCTCGGATGAAGGCATCGACCAACCGCTGGAGGGCATCGAGTTTCGTCGGGCTGACGGACCGGCCCCCGTTCCCGCCAATCAGCCAGTAGTGCTCCGCGCCCCACATCGGGTGACGCCGTGCGACGCGTTCCGGTGGCTCCCGGGTCACACACAGCACCGCCCGTCGCTGCTTCGCACGCTCCTCGAGCAGGCGGTAGCTCAGTTCGGGCTTCCGCTCGTCCACGAGAACGATTCCCCCCGTCGTCGGAACCTGGAGAGTCGCTTCCATTTTTGTGCGCCCCGCCCCGTTGTGGTTCCCGAGGAGCGTATTTGTACATTACCGGAACATGTTCCGGTTTCGCGGGGCTTTAAATAGCCTTAATCTCATCGAAGGCGGACGCATGGCGGGGCGGAATCGCTACTACAAGCGGAAATTGTACTTTTCCACCCAGGACCGGATCTTGCTCCACCTCCTCGATTTCGTTGGGTACGAGGGCGAGTTCAACCAACCGGACGAGATGACCCAATTCGGGATCGCGGACTCGATCTGCCTCGGCCGGAGCACGGTGTCCAAGGCGATCCGGCGGCTCACCCGCCAGGGGCTCGTCAAGTCCGCGCGCGCCCACGTGCCGTCGGGGACGTTGCGCCGGACGGCGTACTTCCTGACCGAGACGGGCGTCGGGCTCGCGAACCGCCGGAAGGTCGAGGTCGAAGAGGACGTCGTCCTGTTTCAGGACGGGACGGTCGAACGCCGCCTGCGGATGTCCCAGATCCCAGGTCTGGTCCCGGAGTATGCGACGCTCGTGGACGTGGCGTGCCATGTGTCGGAAGGCGTGTTCGACGCGCGCACGTTCGAGAGCCATCGAGGACAGAAGTTCGTCGACCTCACGGACCGCGTCCCCCGGCTCCGATACTTCTTCGGGCGCGACCGGGAGCTCGCCGCGATGGACGGGTGGCTCGCGTCGCCCGAGGAGCGCGTGCTCGTGGTCACGGGCATCACCGGGATCGGGAAGACGACCTTGCTCTCCCGGAAGATCGAGGATTGGCGGGGCCAGCGCCACGTGTTGTTCTACCGAATCATGGACTGGTCGGCGCTGCACAACGTCGTCTCCCAACTCGCGGAGTTCCTCACCCGGCTGAGCAAGAAACAGCTCGCGCAGTACCTCGAAAGCGAGAAGGGCTTGGACATCGAGCAGATCGTCGCGATCCTCCGGACGGACCTCGACGGCGTCCCCGCCGTCCTCGTGTACGACGACTATCACACGGCGGAGCCGTCGATCCGGAACTTCTTCTACGCCTTCCGTGCCGCGCTTGAGGCGATGCAAGGCGTGAGGCTCGTGGTGGCGGGGCGGAGCGTCCCCCCGTTCTACGACCGACGGGACGTCAAGGTCCGGGGGACGGTGCACGAGCTCCCCCTCGGCGGTCTCGACAACGCGAGCGGCGAGAAGATCTTGCAGGTCCGGAACCTGGCGCTCCCGCCCGACTCCTTAGGCGCCCTCCTCCGACAAACGGCGGGCCATCCGCTCTTCCTCGAGCTCGTCGACCCCGGGGCAAACCCGGCGGCGGATATTCACAAGTACCTCGAGGAGGAGCTGTTCTCGCGGATCACGGACGTCGAGGCGAAGGTTCTGACGATCGCCTCCGTGTTCCGCTTCCCCGTCCACGCGGACGGGCTGTTCATCGACGAGACCGTGGACACGGCGACAATCCGGGGGCTCTTGGAACAATCCCTGCTCCGGGAGGTGAGCGCCCGTGTGTATGAGGTCCACGACGTCGTCCGGGCGTTCTTCCTCGAGATGATGACGCCCCAAGAGCGCCGGCGGTACAACCGCTGGGCCGCGCAGTTCTGCGTGTCTCGCGTGAACCCGGAACCCCTCGAGGCGTTGTTCCACTTCGTCGAGGCGGAGGACGTGACGAGCGCCGCGCGGGTCGCCGTCCGCGAGGGGCGGGGAATCCTCGCGAGCGGGCGGTCCGAGGAGCTGCTCCGCCTCGTCGAGCGACTCCTCCCCAGCGTCGAGGACGTGGCCCAGTCCGCAGAGTTGCGACTCCTCCGCGCGGAGATCTTGGATGTGCGCGGCGAGCTCGATCAAGCGATGGCCCTGTACCGCGAGATCCTGGCGCTCCCCGCCGACACAGGGCTCGAGCCGAAGATCGCCGAGGCCCATCGCGGTCTCGGGGACGTCTTGCGCAGGCAGGGGCGGTTCGGAGAAGCCGAGCCGCAACTCGAGGCGGCGCTCCGCATCTACCGAGGCCTCGATGACCGGGAGGGCCAGGCAGAGGCGTTGCTTGGGGTCGGATCGCTCGCGGAAGACTTGTCAGATCAGTCGCGAGCGGAGCGGGCGTACGAGCGGGGGCTCGCCTTCGCGCAGGCCGTGGGAAAGCCGATCCTCGAAGCGAAATTCCACGTCGCGTTCTCCCGGCTCATGGACGCGCGAGGCGACTATGCGGCAGCCCTCGATCGCAAGGAGAAGGCGGTCGAGCTCGCAGAGGGCCTCGGGGATTGGCACCTTCAAGCTCGCGTGCAGGTGTCGCGCGGGACGAGCCTGTACAGCCTGGGCCGGATCAGCGAAGCGCTCGAGGCCTACGAGCGCGGCATCGAGACCGCGCGGCGGATCGGCGACCGTCGGATGCTCGGATACGGCCTGTGGAACGCTGCGGGGGCGTGCATCAAGCAGAACGACCTGCTCCGCGCAGAATCCTACCTCCGCGAATCGGAGGGGCTCTTCCATCGGCTACGGGAGCCTGCCATGGAAGCTCTCGTCTTCACCTACTACGGGTACCTGTGGGAGAAGCGGGGCAAGTGGCAGCTCGCGCGCCAGAACCTCTCGACCGGGCTCAACCTCTTGCGAAGCAGCGGGCCGGAGCTCGACTTCGCCCGCCATGCGCTGAGCGCGGGGCAACTCATGCACCGCCACGGGGAGGAGGACGAGGCAATCTCCCTGCTCCAGGAGGCGGCGACCGTCGCACGACGAATCCGCGCCGCGTCCATCGCGGACGAGGCGCAAAAGTTCGTTGCCCTTTACGCCGCGCACCCCGGGGGAAGGACAACTGTCGAGCCCTCACGAGACGCGACCTCGTCCGCCTGACGGCCGGTCAGAGCGTCGGGTTCTTCGGTACCGGGTCTCCGGGATCCATGTTCCCCTCCGGACGGCGCACGCGCGTTCGTCGGATTTGTAGCCTCCAAGAACATGTTCTCTTTTTCGAGAACCAGACGGTCCCGGACGAAGTGCAAAACGATTTACGGGGTTCCGGGGCTCCGGACGCGTGCTCGAGGTCCAAGCCCGCGCGGGGGTCGCCCGGGTCGCCACGTTCCCGATCCGCGGCGTTCCCGTCACGACCCCCAACGTTCTGTTCGCGGTCACGACCCGCCATCCGGCACCCTCGTTCGGGGACGTGCTCCTCAGCGAAGTCCCGCTCAACGATCCTCGCCCGGCCCTCCTCGATCGTGGGAGCATGTTCCGGGCCGGACCCAAAGGCGACGAACCTATGATTCCACCGGACTCCGCACGGCCCTCGACCTTGCCGGACCTCGAACGCCCCGCGTCCGAGGGTGCGACGGTCGTCGTCGCCTCCGCGACCGGGGACGTCGAAGCGCACCCCGAGTCCGACATCGTTGTTGTCCGCGATGCGGTCGCGTACCTCCGCCGACCCAAGGCGTTCGTGTCCGCGGTGATCGAGCTCCGACGCGCGATGGGCTACGCTCGCCTTTTGTACGCCCCTGGTCTCGCGGTGCCGGGCAACCTCGCAATCCTGGCCTATTGCGGGGTCGACCTCGTTGACTCGACGCGCTCAATCCTTGAGTCCACGCTCGGCCGGTTCCACAGGGCGGATGGGTCGTGGGACGCGCGCGAAGTTGGCGCCGAAGTGTGCGGCTGCCCCGCGTGCGCTCCGGCGGGAGCGGGAAAGGACCTCGAGGGACACAACGGACGCGCACTGCTCGAGGAAACGAGGTACGTCGCCATGGCGATCCGCGCGGAACGGCTTCGCGAGCTCGCAGAGCGCCGAGCGGTCAACGATCCGTGGTCGACGGCGGTCCTCCGCGAGCTCGACTTGCGACATGCAGATTGGCAGGAGTACCACGCGCCGGTCGCGGGACGGCCCATCCTTGCGTACTCTGCGCAGTCCCTCACGCGGCCCGAGGTCCTGCGGTTCCGCCGACGGCTCGTCGAGCGCTACGCAAAGCCCCCGAGCACGCGAGTCCTCGTCCTCCTCCCGTGCTCCGCGCGTAAGCCGTACGCGGAGTCGAAGACGCACCGCCGGTTCCGCGAGGCGGTCTGGCGGTCGGGGAATGCCCATGCGATCCACGAGGTCATCGTGACCTCGCCGTTCGGGCTCGTCCCGCGGGAGCTGGAGCGCGTCTACCCGGTCGCGCACTACGACGTACCGGTCACAGGCGACTGGAGCCGTGACGAGATCGCCGTGCTGCAGGACGACCTCCGCGCGTTCGTCGGGAAGAATCGGTACGACGCCGTGATTGCGCACGTGACGACGGAGGCGCCGTTCGTATCCGAGATCGTCCCCGGGGCCATCGTCACCGCCAAGGAGCGGACGACGGACCCGGACTCGTTGGCCGCGCTCGCCTCGGCCCTGAGCGAAGCGGTCCGCGACACCGCCAAAGTCAGCGCCCAGATTCGCACGGCGGAGGACCTGAGGAATGGGGCGGTGTTCCAGTTCGGTGCCGAGGGGTCGGCGTTGCTCGAGGGGGCGACGTTCCGCGGTCGGTACCCGAATGTGCGCGTGCACATCGGCGGAAGGCAGATCGGGATGTTCACGGATCTCGGGAAGATGTCCCTCACGCTCGACGGAGGGGCGATCCTCTCGGAGCGGAACCTCCACTGCGTGGAGATCGAGGACTTCTGGCCGGAGGGAAGCGTGTTCGCGGTCGGCGTGACGGGCGCGGACGACCGGATCCGCGTGGGCGACGAAGTCGTCGTCCGCCATCGAGGCGAGGTGCGCGCCGTCGGGGTCGCGGCGATGAATCCGAAAGAGATGGTGGACCTCCACCGGGGCGAGGCCGTGAAGGTTCGGCATCGCGCTGCCAAGAAGGTTTAATAGAGCCCGTCGGATGCGGCGGCGTGGTCCTCGAAGACCCCCTGCAGGCCGTCGGGGCCGCTGCAATCGTCTTCTTCCTGCTGCTCGGGGGACTGTACCTGCTTGATCCGTCGATCACGGCCAAAGTGTGGCTCGGCCTGATCTTCGTCATGGTCGGCATCATGATCCTGTTGATCCTCGTCGGCGCGTGGAGCCTCGGCGCGATCATCATCGGCGCAATCGGCGCGTTCGCGGGACGGGTGCTGCTCGACCGGCTCGGGGTCGCGCAGTAGGTTCGCTACTTTCACCCGCCAATCGCCGGCATGACCCGCCGGACACTCTGAGTACTTTCACGGACCTCTCCCCGGCGCACGGCCATATCCCGGCGACGTCTTGGGGACTCCTGAGGACGCACATGATCGCGCTGACACAAGAACCGGACCCGTGCGGCTGGGAAGACGTGTACCAGGCCTACGGATGCCCCCTCGGGTTCGACGACGAGCTCGAGGATGAAGATTAGCTGGCTCCGAAAGTTCCCATCCCGATGGGCGGGGGTTCCTCCGACTCACCGCCTGTCACCCTTTTTCTGTGCCCAACCTTCAAGACAGGACCGGGGTTTCCGCGCGCGAGCGGGCGTAATCTAGCCTGGTTAGGATCCAGGGCCTCCAACCCTGATACGTGGGTTCGAATCCCACCGCCCGCACTCCGCACCGACGCCGCCAAATAGCCGCGCCGGCATCGGAGCCCCGCCATGGTCGTATCGGGAGCGACGATCGACAGCCTTCTGAAAGAAGGGGAACGGCACCCCCCGCCAGAATCGTTCCGACGTCATGCCTCGTGGCACGACGAATCCGTGTACGCCGAAGCGCAACGGGACCCACAAGCGTTCTGGGCGAAGCAGGCGGAACAGCTCCACTGGTTCCGCCGATGGGACCGAGTCCTCGCGTGGGACCCACCGTTCGCGAAATGGTTCGCGGGCGGGCAACTCAATGCCTCGTACAACTGCCTCGACCGGCACGTCCGATCGGAGCGCCGCCACAAGACCGCCCTGATGTGGGAGGGTGAGCCCGGCGACACGCGCGTCCTCACGTACGACGCCCTTTGGCGGGAGGTCATGCGATTCGCGAACGTCCTCAAGGGGATGGGCGTCCGGCGGGGCGACCGGGTGACCCTGTACCTTCCGATGGTCCCCGAGCTCCCGATCGCGATCCTCGCATGCGCGCGCATCGGCGCGGTCCACAGCGTGATCTTTGGCGGGTTCTCCGCGAAGGCGATCCGCGACCGGGTCGAGGACGCGGAATCCGCGGTCCTCGTCACCGCGGACGCCGGGTACCGTCGCGGCAACCTCGTGCCGCTCAAGAAGACGGTCGACGAGGCCCTCGCGGACCTGCCCATCATCAAACATGTCGTTGTCCTGAAGCGAGCCGGCGCGGACATCGCGATGCAATCGGGGCGCGATGTCTGGTGGCACGACACGATGGCGGCTGCGGATCCGTGGTGCGAGCCGGAGCCGATGGAGGCCACGGACCCGCTCTTCATCCTGTACACGTCGGGCACGACGGGGAAACCGAAGGGCGTCGTGCACGGCACCGGCGGCTACCTCGTCGGCGTCGCGACGACCGCAAAACATGTGTTCGACCTCCGGGATGAGGACCTGTACTGGTGCACCGCAGACATCGGCTGGATCATCGGGCATTCCGACATCGTCTACGGCCCGCTCGCGAACGGGGCGACCGTCTTCCTGTACGAGGGCGCGCCGGACCATCCGAAGCCAGACCGATGGTGGTCGATCGTCGAGCGCTACGGCGTCACGGTCTTGTACACGGCACCGACGGCGATCCGTGCGTTCATGCGGGCGGGGAATGAATGGCCCCGCCAACACGACCTGTCCTCTTTGCGCCTTCTCGCCACGATCGGCGGGGGCCGGTGCCCGATCGTCGACACGTGGTGGCAGACCGAGACGGGCATGATCCTTATCACGCCGCTCCCGGGTCTCACGACGACGAAACCCGGGTCTGCGACGCGACCGTTCCCCGGAATTTCCGCGGCGGTCGTCGACGAAAAAGGCAATCCCGTCCCGCGGAACAAGGGCGGATACCTCGTGATCCGCGAGCCGTGGCCCGCGATGCTGCAGACCCTGTACAAGGACCCGGAGCGGTACCGGGACGTTTACTGGACCCCTGTCCCGGGAGCATATTTCACGGGGGATGGCGCGCGGGTCGACGAAGACTCGGACTTCTGGCTCATGGGCCGCATCGATGACGTGATCAACAGCGCCGGGCACCGGATCGGGACGATGGAGGTGGAGTCCGCGCTCGTGAGCCATCCGAAGGTCGCGGAGGCGGCGGTCGTGGGGCGCCCCCACTCCGTGAAGGGGCAGGTGTGCGTCGCGTACGTCGTTCTGAAGCGCGGCGAGACCGCGTCGGAGGCCTTGACGGGGCAGCTCAAGGAGCACGTGCGGACGGAGATCGGGGCGATCGCCTCCCCCGAGGACGTCTACTTCACCGACAAGCTCCCGAAAACTCGAAGCGGGAAGATCATGCGCCGAGTGATCCGCGCGCTCGTCTCGGGTCAGGAGATCGGCGACACGACGACCCTCGAGGACCCCGGTGCGGTCGAGGAAGTCCGCCGCTGGCTCGCGGAAGTCGAGGACCGCAAGTAGGCGTTTCCCGAGAAACCGAAGGTTATAAATCGCGTGACACGCGTCGGGCCTCCGCAGAAGGGATGGGATGGGACCCTTCCAGAGAGTCTTTGATCGTGAGAGCCGACTCCTCGCACGGGTGAGGAGCTTGGAGGAACGCGCGCGGACCGCGTACGGCCGGACCTCGGACGCGCGCTCGGCGGCCGCCTTGTTGAGGATCGTCGCGTTCCTCGAGCAGAACGAGCGCGCGATGAGCCGCCGGCGTCCTGAGTTTGCCACGTCCTTCTCGTTCGCGGCGGGCGCCTTGTTCGGCATCGGACACCCCGCGGAGGCGCAACGAGCGGTCGACGGTGCGTTGCGGCTTGACCCCGAGAACCCCGACGGTCTGACGTACCGGGGGCTTCTCCAAGCGAGCCGCGGCGAAACCGCCGATGCCGTCGCGTCCTTCGACGCGGCCCTGCGGATCGACCCGAGACGGAAGGAGGCGTGGGGGAGCAAGGGAGATGTGCTGAACGCGACCGGCCAGCCGGAAGACGCGGTCGCGTGTTGGTCGCACGCCCTCACGATTGACCCCGGAGACATCGAGACGTACGACAAGATCCTCCATGTCCGACCTCGCGACGCAGACATGTGGCACCGGAAGGGGGAGGCGCTCCGCGCCCTCAATCGGCCGGAAGAAGCGTTGGCGGCGTTCGATCGGCTCCTCGGCCTTGACCCCAGCCGCGCCTACGCGTGGCGGGGCCGCGCGGAACTCCTGCTCCAGTCCCAGCAGCCCGACCGCGCCCTGCAGTCGATCGGACGAGCGCTCGAAGTCGACGACAGCGACCCGGGTTCCTGGACGACGCGGGGCGCGATCTACCGCGCGCTCGGAAATCCCGACGAGGCGGTGCGAAGCTACGACGCGGCCCTCGAACGGAACCCGAACGACGCGGACGCGTGGCGGGAGAAGGCGCTCGTCCTCGCACGGTTGCAGCGGTACGACCTCGCGGTCGGGGCGTTCGATGCGGTGCTCACCCTCCAACCCGAAGACGTGGGCGCCCTCGAGGGGCGCAAGAAGGCGATGGTCGCTCTCCAGCGATGGGAGCCCGCGTTGGCGGCGTGCGACGCCCTTTTGGCGGCGGACCCGAACCACGCGGAGACACTCCTCGACCGCGGCGTCGTCCTCGCCCGACTCGATCGGAAGGCGGAGGCGGTGGAAGCGCTCGACCGGTTCCTGACGCGCGTCCCCAATGATTTGGCGGCGTTGCGCATGAAGGCGCAGCTCGCGACGGGGCTCGCCCGGTGGGCCGAGCTCAACGCGGTGTGCGATGCGATCTTGAAGCTCGACAAGCGCGACGCCCGCGCCCTCAAGGACAAAGGTCTCGCCCTGCGCATGGAAGGCGACGCCGATCATGCGATGCGCGCGTACGAGTTGTCGTTGTCATTGGACGTTGACGACCTCGAGGCGTTGCGCGGAAAGCGGGACTGTCTCAAGGCGCTGAACCAACCGAAGCTCATCGCCCGCGTGACCCGCGAAATCCTCCAGCTCGACGCGCGGGACCTCACCTCGTGGCTCGACTACGCCTCGGCCCTCGAGTCGCTCGGGAGTTGGACGGATGCGCTCGGGGCGTACGATCAGGCGGTCGCGCTCGCCGCCGCGGACGGGCACGCGTGGCACCGCCGCGGCGACGTGCAGTTCCGCCTCGCCCGGTTCGAGGACGCCGCCACGTCGTTCCGGCAGGCGGTACGGGCGGACCCGGGCCTCGCGGACGCCTGGTTCGGCCTCGGCGCCGCGTGCCGCCAGCTCGCGAAATACCCGGATGCGATCGCCGCCTACGAGTCGTGCCTCGGGCTCGCCCCGAAGGACGCCCGCGCATGGTACGGGAAGGGGATTGCGCTCGAGGGCGTGAAGCGATACGAGGAGGCCGTGGAATCGTTCGACCGGGCCCTCCAAATCGACGGGCGGGATGCGCGCGCGTGGTCTGCCCGCGGGGCGGCGCTGGGCTGGCTCGAGCGGTACGAAGAGGCGGCGGAATCTCTTGACCGGGCGTTGAACCTGGATCCGGACAACGTCGAGTACGCCGTTCAAAAGGGACGCTCACTGATGAAGGTCGGTCGGCTCGAAGAGGCGGAGGTCGTGTTCGACGCTGCGCTCCAAGCGCACCCGGGGGACTTGGCCGCGCTCGGAGGCAAGCGAGAGACGCTCGAGGTCCTCCGGCGATTCGATGACGCGTACTCAGTTTCCGGGGAAATCGTCGCCGTCCATCCCAGGGACCCCGGCGCGTGGCGGGATCGTGCGCGACTTGGTCTCATCGACGGGAAAGCGCGCGAGGCCCTGGCGGCGATCAACAAGGCGATCCACCTGGACGAGACCGATGCGGACCTCCTCCGCACGAAGCGCGACGTGCTCGCGGCGCTCCAGGACTATGACGGGATCGCCGACGTGTGCGACGAGCTCATCCGATTGGCGCCAAATGATGTGGAGGCGCACCGCGAGAAAGGGTTCGCCCTCCAGTCGTCGGGACACTTCGAAGCCGCGCTCGCTGCATTCGACGAAGCGATTCACGCGGACCCGATGGACCGGCAATCGTGGACCGCGAAGGGGACCGGTCTGTATCGCGCGGAGCGCCTGCCCGAGGCGATCGATTGCTTCGACCATGCGTTGTCGCTCGGCCCGGGCGACCGCGTCGCGCTCGCGATGAAGGGGCGAGCGTTGTACGACCTCGGAAAACCCGCGGCCGCGATCCGCATGTTCGATGACGGCCTCCTGCTCGAAGCCGCCAACCCGGAGTTCCTCGGCGGGAAGGCGCTGTGCCTCCTGGCGCTCGACAAGGGGAACGAGGCGCTCCAGTGCGCAGAGGTCGTACTCGAGACGGTCCCGAAGGACCCGGTCGCGTTGCGGGCTTTGTCGCTCGCAGAGACGGCGATCTCGGTGGATCCTCGGGAGGAAGCACTGTGGGCGTTGAAGGGCGCCGCCCTGCAGTCGATGGAGCGGGACGCCGAAGCACTAGAGGCGCTGACCCGCGCGATCTCCCTCGACCCGAAAGATGCGCCGAGCTGGCGGGCGAAGGGCCTCGCCCATGTGCGGCGAAACGAGTTCGGGGACGCCGCGGACGCCTACGATCGCGCGTTGCAGGTCCGGCCCAACGACAAGGACCTGTGGACGCTCAAGGCATTTTCGCTCGAGAGGGCGAAGAAGTGGGAGCCGGCGCTCGCCGCGTACGACAAGGCGATCGCAATCGACCCTGTCGACAAGGTCGTGTGGGGGGCGAAGGGACTCGTGCTGCTCACGATGCGCCGGTTCGACGAGGCTCTTCGTGCGTTCGACTACGCTAGCAAGCTCGACGCCAACTACGAGGTCGCGACCCGGGGCAAGCGCGACGCGCTCGCAGGGCAGCACCTCCGGACGATTGCGGACCATGCGCGGCGCGTCGTGGATTGGGAGCGCGCGAACGGACGTCTCGCCTCGCGGGAGGAAGCGTTCCGGCAGGCGGGGGTGCCGTTCGCCCTCCTCGACGACGTGATGTCGTACCTTAGCGAGCCGACGAAGGTCTCGCCTTCGGAACTGCCGGCGGACAAGCTCCACCGTTTCGAGGCTGCCTCGTCCGTGGTCCTCAAGCTCGTCGATCGCCCCGAGCAGGTCGACCGGTTCCATGTTGAGGTTAGCGCGCCCTCCGCGGACCCCGACGAGGTCCGCGAGCTGTGGGGCTACATCCGGGGCGTCGCGCAGACCGACGAGGAGCCGGAGCCGACCGCGCAACTCGACGCACTCCTCCGTCGCGCGCTCGATCTGCCGAAGGAAGAGTGGGACCTCATCCACCTCGCCCGCCAGCTCAACCTCGGCGTGTGGGAGGCAAAGAAGCTCGAGACGTCTCTCAAGATCTTCGAGGGAGGCGCCTATCGGGTGACGACGAAGCCTACGCCGGAAGTCGTCAAGCCCTCAAAGCCAACCGTGAAAGCCCCCTCACCCGCGCCGCAGAAACCGCCGACGAAGAAGGTCGAGGAATCGCGGGACGTGAAGCGATGCGGCCCTCACGAAGCGAAGGCGATCTCCCGCCATCCGTGCGGGACTTGGTTGTGCTCCGCGTGCCTCGATGAGGAAACGTGCCCGACATGCGGAAAGGCGCTTCACGCGCCGAAGGCCCCTAAGGAGAGCGAGCCACCCGCGGCGGCGGAACCGGAACGGCCCCCGCGGCGCAGGGACGAGGACGCGGGTCGAGACTTCAACCGCCTGTAGGCGCATCGGTAAGTCGTAAGTAGGCTCGCGTCCTACCCGGGCCGGATGGCGGCCTTGCGCCGGCGACTTTGGGTCGTCGGAGGCGCTGCGTTCGGGGCCGCGCTCGCGGCCTCTCTCCTTTTCCCGACGACCGCCACGGAGGCGGGAGGGCTCGGCCTTCTCTCCTTGTACTCCCTCGCCCGGATGTTCGCGGCCTACGCCCTCGCCCTCGTGTTCGCGATCGCGTACGGGACGACCGCGGCAACGAACCGGAAGGCGGCCACGGTCATGCTGCCCTTGCTCGACGTGCTGCAGTCGATCCCGATCCTCGGATTCTTTCCGGCGGTCCTCCTGTTCTTCGTAAGCACGTTCAACGGCTCTCCTATCGGGCTCGAGATCTCCGTCGTCGTCCTCGTCTTCACGAGCATGGCGTGGAACATGGCGTTCGGCGTCTACGAGGCGCTGAGCACGATCCCGCACGACCTCGAGGACGCGGCGACCGAGTTCGGGCTCACGGGGTGGCTCCGCTTCCGCCGTCTGATGTTCCCGGCGGCCGTGCCCAAGCTCGTGTACAATTCCATCCTGTCATGGACGAACGGGTGGTTCTTCCTTGTCGCGAGCGAGGTCTTCGCAGCGTACGGGACCACGTACACGCGTCCCGGCATCGGATCGCTGATCGCTCAAGCCGGGAGCCGCGCGGATGTCGGGGGCATCGCCCTCGGCCTCGCGGCCCTCGTCGTGATCGTCCTCGGTGTGGACGCACTCATCTGGCGGCCCCTGAGCGGGTGGGCCGACGGGTTCCGGATCGACGTGCCGCGCGGCGAGACGGTTCGGACCGTTCGGCCGTATGAGTGGCTCCGGTGGATCCCGCGGTTCCCCGGCATGTGGCGCCGCGCCGCCACGCGATTCAAGCCGGTCTCCCATGTGTATGTGGGTGCGTCCCTCCGGTTGGAGCACGCCTACGCCCGGCACCCGAGCGTGCCGAAAACGATCCGGCGCGTCGACCTCGCCCTGTTCCTCGTCGTGTTCGTCATCGTCGTTTCGGCGGGGCTCGTCGGACTCGCGGGGCTCTTCCTGCATCTCCCCGCGGATGCTGGGGAAATTCCCGCCGCGGCCCTCTCGTCCTTCGCCCGCCTCGTGGTGGCGTACGGGCTCGCAATCGCATGGACGATCCCGGTCGCCGCCTACGTGGGGCGGAGCGCGAAAGCGTCTCGCATCCTCACGCCCGTCCTCGAGGTGTTCGCCTCGGTGCCCGCGACGGCCCTCCTTCCCGTCATCGTCGGATTCGCCTTGGCGGTCACCGCGCACGCGTCGTTCGGCCTGCAGGTCGCGTCCGTCCTCGTCGCCCTCTTCAGCATGCAGTGGTACCTCCTCTTCAATCTCATCGGCGGGGTTCGCTCGATCCCGGGCGACCTCAACGAGGCGGCGCGATCGTTCGGCGTGCGGGGGTGGACCTACTGGCGGCGCGTGCTCCTCCCCGCAATCGTCCCGTCGTTCCTCACGGGGAGCATCACCGCGTGGGGCGCGGGATGGAATGCGCTCATCGTGTCCGAGTACTTCCCCTTCACGCGGGATGTCCATGTCGAGGGACTCGGGTGGCTCCTTGACAAGGCCACCTTCATCACGGGCGACTCGCAGCTTCTCCTCTTCTCAATCTTCATGATGATCGCCGTCGTGCTCGCGATGAACAAGCTCGTGTGGCGCCCCCTGATCCGTCGGGCGACCGTCCGATACCGGGTGGAGGCCGCATGACGAAGAAGAAAGTGATTCTCGAAGTCAACGACGTTTCGCGCTCCTACTTCGAGGGCGGGAAGGAGTTCAAGGCGCTCGAACACATCCGATTTGACCTCTACGCGCAAGATTTCGTCTGCATCGTCGGTCCGTCGGGGTGCGGGAAGTCCACCCTCCTCCGAATCATCGTCGGGCTGGATCGCCCGACCTCGGGAGAGGTCCTGTTCGAAGGGAAGCCGATCGAGGCGAAGAACCCGCAAGTCGCGATGGTCTTCCAGTCGTTCGCGATCTTCCCGTGGCTCACGGTCGAGCAGAACGTGGAACTCGGCCTGGAGGCGCGCCGGGTCGCCCCGTCAATGCGCGCTGAAAAGGCGAAGAGGTACATCGAAATCGTCGGGTTGACCGGCTTTGAAAACGCGTTCCCGCGCGAGCTGAGCGGCGGGATGAAACAACGCGTGGGCTTAGCCAGAGCTCTCGCGACGGACACCGTCTTGCTGTGTATGGACGAACCGTTCTCCGCCCTCGACGCCTTGACCGCGCAGAACCTGCGAGACGAAATCCTCGAGCTGTGGAGCGATCCCGCTCTGCCCCCTGACGCGGTCCTCATGGTCACCCACTCGATCGAGGAGGCCGTGTACCTCGCCGACCGCGTCATCGTTCTGTCCGGCCGCCCCGGTCGCCAAGTTGCGGAACTTGAGATTGACCTGCCCCGCCCACGGAACCGCCGGGAGCCGGAGTTCTACGGCTGGGTCGACGACATCTATTCCCTCATCGTTTAAAGGAGGAGGCGAAGAGTCTAAGATGCGGGAGGATGATGGGCCGCCGAGGTTTCGTGCGGGGATGCAGCCCATTAGCCGAGTGTCCCTCGGCCAAATTGTCGGCCTGCTCAAAGCGGTCGATGAGGCCGGTGGGGACGCTGACGTAGCGGAGATTGGCCGGAGCGTCGAGATGGACCTCGATGCCCTCGGGCCCATCGTGAACGCCGCCGAATTCCTCGGGCTCGCCCGCGCGGAAGAGGGGAACCTTACAATCGAGGAGCTGGGGCGCAAGGTGCTGAATGCCGGCCTGCGTCAGCGGAAGGCAATCGTGCGTGAGATCATCAAAGAACTTCCCTCCTTCCAGAGACTGACCGAGCGAATCCAAGCGACTGGCCGCCCCGCCACGCGCGAGGAGGTCCTCGCCGCGATCGAGGAACGGTTCGGGAGCCACAACGCCCCGTCGATTTTCAACGCGCTCATCTACTGGGGCCGCTACGTGGAGCTGCTCTCGTACGACAGCCGCTCGGAGCGGATCGAGCTCCGCCAGCCGTCGCCGCCCGCCGCGTGAATCACGCGACGTCGAACACCCACGTCTCGCGCTCGAACAGCATCCGTCGGAGGAGCGGCTCAGCCTCACCCTTCTTGAGGGCGAAGAAGAAGCGTCCCACGTGTTTGCAGAACAGCTTCGCCTTCATCCGGTTCTGCGTCCAATCCGTGCAGTCGTGATAGATCGTCTTGTTCAGGAGGTCCATCGTCACCACGTACTCCTTGACCTCCGCCGCGAGGATCGTGCTCCCGCGCTTCGTGAACCGGACTAGGGAGGCATCGATCCCCTTCGCACGCGTCAGCCGATCCGCCCCGAGGAAGACGCCGAGCAATTCCTCGAGGTCCATGTCTTCCACAGGTTTCTCCACGGGGAGGTCGCGCTCGATGATCCCTGCTTCCCGTTCCTCCACGCCGCCGCGGATCTTGGCGGCGACGCCGAACTTCGAAAGCGCATCGTTGATCTTCTTGTCGACGTACGCCTGCTCCGACTCGTCGTACTTCGCGCGGTTGGCGGGGTCGTTGAAGTAGCGGCGCGCGGCGCGGGCGTGGAACGGGGAGTGGACCGGGTACTTCCAGTTCAGGGGGTCCCCGTACTTCTCCGGATCCTTCGGCCACCCTTGGGGCGGCCCGAGCCGTCCGTCCCTCTTCCGCGCGGGCTTCTTCGCCCGTACCATCGCCGACGCATGGCGGTCGCCGCGATTAAGGATTCCCGCGCTCGAGAGAGTTCAGGACGGAAGGGAGGTCGGCGAACCGTTCGATCACGCGGCTCGGTGCCGCCGCCATCAGCTCCTCGCGCGTCCCATATCCGTATGCGGCAGCGATCGTGGAGGAGCCTGCGGCCTTCCCCGCCAAGATGTCCACAGGGGAGTCACCGACGACGACGCACTCGTTGGCGGGGAGACCGAGCG
>VBMQ01000062.1 GCA_005878375.1 Methanobacteriota archaeon
CGCGTCGTTTGACGAAATGTATTTATATCGTCCTTCGGATATCCAGACGGGGGAATTTTGGGCTAGTACGTTAGAGTGCATCCCATCCCTTCTGACAGGCTAGCCCTTCCCTTTCTTTTTGAATTCACCAGTGTACGCGCTGACCGGCGCAAGCGCTCAAATAGCGCGGGGCGTATGAGAACGGGAACCATGGTCCTCGATTCGCTGGGCAATGCCCTCCGGAACGCGTTGCGAAAAATTGGCGGCGCATCCCACGTCGACGAAGCGCTTATCAAGGACGTCGTCCGGGACATCCAGCGCGCGCTCTTGCAGGCGGACGTGAACGTCCAGCTCGCGCTCACGCTCTCCAAGGCAGTCGAGCGCCGCGCGTTGGGCGACAAACCGCCCGCAGGCATGAGCCCCCGCGAGCATGTGATCCACGTCATCTACGAGGAACTGGTCAAGATCCTGGGGAAGCCCCGGGACCTGCCGATCAAGCCCGAGATCGGGAAGCTCGCGAATTACATCCACAAGCGCGGATTGACCGTCGGGATGGTCGCGGCGGACGTCCATCGGCCCGCGGCCTACGACCAGCTGAAGCAGCTCGGGGAGCAGCTCGGCCTGCCGGTGTTCGGCCTCCCGGGGGAGAAGCGGGCGGGGTTCGTCGTCCGGAAGGGGCTGGAGCACTTCGCGGACACGCAGATCGTGATCGTTGACTCCGCCGGACGCCATGCGCTGGACGACGACCTGATCGCGGAGATCAAGGCGCTCGCGAAGCTCGTGAACCCGGATGAGACGATCCTTGTCTTGGACGCATCGACCGGCCAGCAGGCGGGGCCCGAAGCGAAGGCGTTCCACGAGGCCGCCGGGGTGACCGCGGTCATCGTCACGAAGCTCGACGGCACGGCCAAAGGCGGCGGGGCCCTGAGTGCGGTCGCGGAGACCGGCGCCCCGATCGTGTTCCTCGGCACGGGGGAGCACCTCGAGGACCTCGAGAAGTTCGAGCCGCCGCGATTCATTTCCCGGCTCCTCGGGATGGGCGACCTCGAGTCGATCCTCGAGAAGGCGCAGGAGGCGATTGACGAGAAGGAGGCGGAGGAGCTCACGAAGCAGATGCTCTCGGGGAAGCGCGACCTCCACGTGTTCGAGAAGCAGCTCGGCATGCTCGGGAAGATGGGTAGCCTCGACAAGCTCATGGGTGCGTTCCCCGGGATGGCGGGGCGGGTCAAAGACGAGGACCTTGCGACGACGCAGGTGCGCCTGAAGAAGTTCAAAGTCATCCTGACGTCGATGACGGACGAGGAGAAGACGGACCCGAAGCTGATCAAGTCGTCCCGCGTCGTTCGGATCGCGCGGGGGAGCGGGACGCATCCCCGCGAGGTGAAGGAGCTCCTGAAACACTTCAACATGAGCCGCAAGGCGGTGAAGGGGCTCGCGGGGAACCGGAAGATGCGTAAGCAGCTCATGAAGCAGCTCGGGGCCGCGGGCATGGACATGAAGGACTGACCGCGGACCGCGGCAAGCTTAAGTGGGATTCGCGGCTACGGCGCGAAGGAGGACGGGCGTGGGTCTGAAGGAGTGGATCGTCCCGCAGGAGCGACAGTTCTTCGATCTCCTGGACAAGGACGCGGGAATCGTCGCGGAAGGCGCCGTGGCCCTTCGCGCGCTCCTCCGGGATTTCCGGAACGTCGCGGAGAAGCGAAAGGCGATCAAGGATATCGAGCACCGCGGCGACGACACGGTGCACACGATCTTCGAGGAGTTGAACAAGAGCTTCATCACCCCGATTGATCGCGAGGACATTATGGCCCTCGCGACGTCCCTCGACAACGTGCTCGACATGATCGATGCTGCCGCGAACCGATTGTACCTCTATGAAATCGCGAGACCGAGTGAGGCGATGGTCGACCTCGGTGAGGTGCTCGTCGAGGCGACCTCGGCGCTCCGCAAGGCGGTCGCCATGATTCGGGACATGAAAAACGCGGACGAGGTCGAGGCGATCGCGGTCGAAGTGAACCGACTCGAGAACGTGGGGGACGACCTGTTGAACGTCTCCGTCGCGGCCCTGTTCAAAGAGAAGGACGTCGTCCACATCCTAAAGGCCAAGGAGATCCTCGAGCAGCTCGAGCAGGCGACGGACTACTGCGAGGACGTCGCGAACGTCCTGAGCGATATCGTTGCAAAGAACCGGTGAGGAGATGGGGGCTCGCCCGCGCGAGCGCACGGGGCGGGCGGCGCCTCAAGGCGAAGGGGTTGTCCATGGCGGTTGAGATGCTGGCGGTCGCAATCGGGGTCGTGTTCGCCTTCGATTTCTTCAACGGGTTCCACGACGCCGCGAACGCAATCGCGACGATCGTCGCGACGAAAGTGCTCACGCCGATGCGCGCGGTCCTGATGGCCGCGGTCGGGAACTTCGTGGGCATGGTCTTCATCACGAACGCGATCGCGAGCACGATCGGCAAGGGCATCGTGGACACGAAAGTGTTTGTCCCGCACGCAGGCGCCCTCGCGCCCTCAGAGCTCCTCCACGCGATGTCGATTATCATGGGCGGCGTGCTCGGCGCGATCGTGTGGGACCTCATGACCTGGTGGTGGGGACTCCCGACGTCGAGCAGCCACGCCCTGATTGGCGGGCTGATTGGAGCGACCGTGATGGCGGGCGGTCCGGGCTCGGTCCTTCTCCCCGCCGCGGATCACGTCGCCGCGTTCCTGCTCCTCACCGGCGCCGCATTCGGGATTGGGGCGGCCGGCTATGGCGTCCTGCTCTGGCGGCGGAAGGAACCGGTGACGACGGGGACGCTGCTGTTGGCGGGGCTGTTCGTGGGATTGCTGCCCGCCCTCGCCTTCGGCCAGATCTATCTGAAGGGCGTCGTGCAGATCGTCGTGTTCATGGTCGCAGCGCCGCTCGTGGGCCTCCTCTTCGCATTCACGTTCGCCCTTCTCGTCATGCGGTTCGGTCGCCACGCCACGCCCACGAAGATCAACCACGAGTTCCGGCGACTGCAGCTCATTTCCAGCTTCTTCTACAGCGTGACGCACGGGACGAACGATGCGCAGAAGGGGATGGGCATCATCACGCTCATCCTCCTCGTCGCCGCGATCGGCCCGCCATGGGGCCCGCCCGCGGGGGAGTTCCTCGTCCCCTTCTGGGTCATCCTCGGGGCGCACGCGTCGATCTCACTGGGGACCGCGTTCGGGGGGTGGCGGATCGTGCGAACGATGGCACAGCGGGTCACGCACCTCGTGCCGTACCAGGGGTTCTGCGCGGAGACGGGGGGCGGCATCGCTCTCGCCGGCACCGCGCTCGCAGGCATCCCCGTGAGCACGACGCACGTCATTTCCTCCGCGATCATGGGCGTCGGGGCGACGCGCCGACTCTCCGCGGTGCGGTGGGGAGTCGCGCGCAGGATTGTGTGGGCGTGGATCCTCACGATCCCCGCGAGCGCGGGGGTCGGGGCGCTCGCGTATCTGGTGCTGCGAACCGCGTTCGGCCTCTGAGTCTCACTCGCTCTCGATCCGGGGGGCGAGGAGGTACTTGACCTGTCCCTTCCCGCCCGCGATGTCGAACTCCAACCTCACGGGGTAGTCGTTGCCCATGTACATCGTGACCGTCGGGGCGCTGCCGATCGCCTTGATCATGTTCGAGAAGTAGTCGAGCGGGAAGAGGGAGCGGACCTTCTCCTTCACGACGAGCTCATCGAGCATGTCCTTCGGGAGCCGGAGGTTCGCGCTGTCCGTGTCGCCCTCGCTCACGATTTCGAAGCCGTCCGGGTTCACGATGAGGGCGATGTGGTCGCTCACGGACTCGCTCGCGCGGATCCCCTGGCGGAGCTCCTCCGTCCTCACTTTGACCTTCGCGGGCAGGTTCAGGTTCGGAACCTTCGGGTCGCTCATCCCCGCGGTGTCGACGAGGCTCATCCGCCGCGTGATGTTCCCGACGTGGACCACGAGGCGGTTCTTGTCCTCCTCGTGCGTGAACGCGAGGACCTCGTCCCCCGCGCGGGCGAGCTTGAGGACTTCCTTCATCTTGTCCATGTCGAGCCCGAGCTCGAGGTCGTCCGCCTTATACGACTCGAACGCGCCGCGGTCGAGCGTGAGGTCGACCATCGCGACGTGCGCGGGATCGACGGCCTTCACGACGAGCGCTTCTTTCCCCGCGTTGAACTTCGCCTCGTCGACGAGGGTCGCCACGACGTCGATTACCTCCTTCAAGACGCCGGTCTTCACCTTCGCGTCAAACATGAATCTCCCCCAATTTCGCGGGTTAATGTCCGACCGCATATAAAGGTAAGCGGCGTCTTCCGACCGAAGGAGCGTTCAGAACTCCCGCCAGGTGTGCGCGCACTTCGTGCACCGATAGATCCGCGTCGTCGGCTCATCGGCCGCCCGCGTCTGCCGCATGACCCAATACGCCTCGCCGTTCCCGCACTTCGGGCAGTCGACGTGGGTCTTCGGCATCGTCTCCGTGACGTCGTCGAGGACGAGCATGTCCGAGGGCCGCTCGTCGCGGCGGACCACGCGGGCGGTGCGTGCATCGCTGCCGGTGATCCCCCGCTCGTACCCGCACTTCGCGCAAGAGAACTTCCCGTCGGTGGGGAACAGGAGGGAGCCGCACTTCGGGCAGAACATGTGGGAAAGCGTTGGAGCCGCGCCGCCGCTTAATAGTTTTCGTTTCGATGGAGGTTCGCGTCGCGTGGATTGCGGATGTCGCGTCGATCGAGGGGGTTGCTTGCCGCGCGGCCGTGGTCGACGGGCGATGCGGCGAGGTTTCGCGCGGCGGGACTTCGCCCTAACGGCGGTGCGCCGCCTCGTATTGCTTGAGCGCCCGCTCGACGAACCGCCGCGTCGCGACCTCTTTGTCATGGCCCGTCAGTTCCTTCCGCTCGGGCGGCTTCACCTCGGGCTTGGCGTCCCCGGCGGGTCGTGCGCCCTCCTGGGCCCCCGAATCCGCGCGGTGCGCATCAACTTTGTGGGGTTTCGGCTTGCTCGCGGGCGCGCTCTCCGCGGCCGCGCCGGGCCGGACGGGGATCTTGTGCATCTGCTCAAAGTGCTCGCCGTGGTCCCCCTCCCATTCCGGGTACGGGCGGCGGAAGCCGCCGAAGAACGGCTGGGAGATCGTGATCCCGACGTTGGTGCCGCGTCCCGCGCCGACCTCGCGGCGTGCTTGGTCCGCGACGATCCCGCCCACGTAAGCGAAGACGACGGTGACGAGATAGCCGTTCGTCCCCATCGACACCGTGGATTGGAGGGCCGCGACGAACGTCGCGAGGTAGGAGAGGACGAAGTCCACGTAGGGGGTCGCGGGCGGGACCGCGCCCGTGATTGCCTGCCCCGCCAGACTCGGGATTGCGGTCAAGGTCGTGAGCCACGGGCTCAGGTAGCCGTGGTCGGAGCCCCAGGAGAGCCCGATGATGAAGGCGACCGGGAGGATTGCCGCCAGGACGCCCCGCCACGGGCCGCCCGACCGCCGGCCGCCGACGTACCCCGCGATCATCTGCCCGATCGTCGGGAGCCACCACAGGAGGACGGAGAGGATGAGGATGTACCGCACGGCGCCCCAGATCGAGTACGTCGAGTGGTGCCGGAAGCGGCCCAGCTCGTTGTCCGGGTACTCGTGGACGACCCGTCGGTGGGCCGCAGGTTCGTCGGAGGCGTCCGCCTCGGATTTGCGGCGGTGCCGCATTCCCATCCCTGTCAGACCGGTGTCTGACACTCTCCGTTATGCGGTGTCCCCTCTTAAAGACTCCTTCGACCGCGGGTTCCAGATGGCGCGGGGCGGGGCCGACGGAGGACGGTCACGTGAGCGGCACCGCCTTCGCCTTGAACCGGGCAAACACGGACAGGACGACGCCGGTGAAGCCGATTGCTGCGCCGCCCGCGAACGGGAGTTCGCCCCGCTGCACGGCGATGATCAAGAAGAGGATGAGGCTCGCGATTGTGAACCCGGTCCCGAACAGGATCACGATCTTCCCGGTCCGGACGCGGTCGTTCCGGAACGCGTACGCCCCGAGGAGGACGAAGATCCCGCCGACGGACCCGAGGACGACGAACACGAGTTGGACGAACCGGAGCGCGGGCGACGCCCCGAGGAACGACTCGATGAGGTCGAACGTGCGCCGCCACTGGGAGGCGCCCGTGACCCCGGAGACGAGCATCAGGAGACCCGCGATCACCGCGAGGAACGCCGCCTTCTCGTTGTCCGTTCGTGCGCGTCCCATCATTTCCCGCCGAAGACCGCGCGGTAATGCTCGGGGTGGGCGTGGAAGTACGTTCGCACGGGCTCGAGGGCGGCGTTCAGCGACCGCGCGACCGCGTCCTTCAGGTCCTTCGGGTGCAGGTCCCCCTTCGCATAGAGCCGCCCTAGATCCTCGTACGTCGCGATCGCCACATCGCCGCCATACTTCGCATCTCGCTCGATCTTGAGGACGCCGGACATCGGAAGGAGGATGTGCCGCGCGATCTCAAGGATTGGATTCCCCTCGACCTCGTTCGCGGGGCAGAACGCCTTCGCGATCTTGCGGTCGACGTCCCCCGCGGCCTCCGGGATCAGGATCGCGTTGTCCGGCTTCGACTTGCTCATCTTCGACTCGACCGGGTCCATGCGCCCGCCTCCTTGGAGGCCGCCGACGAGCGGGGTGTGGAGCGCGACGACCATCTTCCACTTCAGCTTCGGGGCGACGTCGCGGTACAGCATGTGGGCGTGGCGCTGGTCGAGCCCGCCGAGGGCCAGGTCGAGGTCCATCGCGTGGATGTCCGCGACCTGCATCGCGGGGTAGATGAGCTTCGACGCGTCGAGGTCCGCCTCCTCCTCCTTGCGGCCCATGATCGTGAGCGCCCTCTTGATTCGCGCGACGCTCGCGGCCTTGCTCGCCCGGAGGACGTTCATCCAATAGTCCTCCGAGGCGACGAGCTCCGTGGCGGTGACGAAGCGAACCGTGTCCGGCACCCCGAGGGCGCGGAAGCAATCCTCGAAGTACCGTCCGCACGCCTGGATCCGCGCGAGGTCCCCGCCGAACTTGTCGTTGATGAACGCGTGCCAGTCCGCGAGGAGGACCGTGACGTCGAAGCCCGCCTCGACGAGATCCTTGATCTTCGCGGCGATGACGAAGCCTTGCCCGATCTGCATCATGCCCGAGGGCTCGAAGCCCACGTACGCCTTCAGGCGGGGCTCCCGAGAGAGGAGGGCGCGGAGTTCATCCTCCGTGACGAGCTCGACGGCGTGCCGGCGCACGAGGTCGACCTTCGCCTCGAGGCTCACGACGCCGCCAACGGGAAGGCGCTAATTAAGCCATCGCGGTTCGGGCTGCGCGGCGCGCCCAATCTTCAGAGACGGCTATGGCCGAAATCCGGAGTCGACGGAATCGTCCGACCTTGCCGCTCTCGCGCCCTTGCGCAATCGGACGTCAAGGACGACGTGTCGAA
>VBMQ01000063.1 GCA_005878375.1 Methanobacteriota archaeon
CGCTTGCGCCCACGGTCGAGGAATGCGGCAACTGCGGCGCGAGGTTCCGCTAATCGTCTTATACGGAACGTTCGTTCGCCACCGCGTGTACTGGCAATCCGGAGCCGCGCCGCAAAGGATGCGGTTCAGTTCGAACGAGATCACGCAAATCCTGGTCGCCGTCGCCGCGCTCACCCTCGCGTTCACGATCTCGCAACTCGGGGGCTTCTATGCCCTTCAAGGGGGTCTCGGCCTCGCCGAGGTCGGCCTCGTGGCGGTCGCCTCCCTCATCGCGGTCTTGACCGCGTTCCTCTTCCATGAGCTCGCGCACAAGGCGGTCGCACAACGGTACGGTTGCTTCGCCGAGTTCCGCGCGTTCCCGATGGGCCTCCTCCTCGGCATCCTCACCGCCGCGATTGGTTTCCTATTCGCGGCGCCGGGCGCGGTGATGATCTCGGGACCGGTGTCACCCCGCCAGAACGCCCGGATTAGCGCGGCGGGACCCGGGACGAACTTCGCACTCGCTGGCGTCTTCCTGGGACTCGCCGTAGCATTGAGCAACGGACCTCCTTCGTGGTATGTCCCGTTCAGAATCGTGGCCTCCGTGGGGTTCGTCAACCTCTTCCTCGGCGGGTTCAACATGGTCCCGTTCCCGCCGCTCGATGGTTCGAAGATCTTCGCGTACAACAAGCCGATGTGGGTCGCGATGGTCGCGATCCTGATCGTGATTGGATACGTCGGCTGGTCCTTCGGCGTCTTCGCGATCTAGCCCCGGTTGATCTGTGCCGCCAAGTAGCCCGCGCCGAACCCGTTGTCGATGTTGACGACCGCCACGCCCGGCGCGCACGCGTTGAGCATCGCGAGGAGCGCCGCCAACCCGTCGAAGCTGGCGCCGTAGCCAACGCTCGTCGGAACCGCGATCACGGGTCGCTCGACGAGTCCGCCCACCACGCTCGGGAGCGCGCCCTCCATTCCCGCCACGACGACGATCACGTTCGCCTTCTCCAGAGCGGCACGGTGGTTCAACACACGGTGAACACCGGCGACGCCGACGTCGGTCAACCGTTCGACCCGCGCGCCCATCGCTTCCGCGGTCACGGCCGCCTCATCCGCAACGGGGATGTCCGAAGTCCCGGCGGTGACGACGAGGACGAGCCCTTGCCGCCGCTTCGGCGGGGAACCGATGAGGATCAGTTTGGCGGTGTCGTGGAACGCGACCGGCGTCCCGTTCAGAGAAGCACGCACTTTCGCGTACGTTTTCGCCGTCGCTCTCGTTGCGATCACGACGTTTGAGTTCACCGCCAAACGTCGCACGATCCGGACGATTTGCGCGTCGGTCTTCCCGGGGCAGTACACGGCCTCGGGGAACCCACGGCGAAGCGGTCGGTGTGTGTCGAGTTTTGCGAATCCGAGGTCCTCGTACGGGAGCCCCCGGAGGGACTCCATGGCGGCGCGTACCCCGACGCGGCCGGCCTTGAGGTCCTTCAGGACGCGCTCGACTTTCCCCCGGTCCATCGCCGTGCGATGGGCCACGTTACTTAAGGCGTTTCGCCGATGCTCCGCGGCGATTCCCATGATTGCCGAATTCAGCGTCACCCCGATTGGTTCGGGCGTACACGTCGGCGGCTACGTCACGAAGGCCGTCCAGATCGTTCACGACAGCGGCCTGAAGTACGCGCTCAATCCGATGGGGACGGTCGTCGAAGGACCGTGGGAGGAGGTGATGGCGGTGATCAAGCGGTGCAATGACGAGCTCCTCAAGGATTGCGAACGACTCTCCTTCGTCATCAAGGTCGACTCACGCCGCGGGCCGTCCCCGCCGATGGAGGACAAGGTCCGGTCGGTTAACGATCGGCTCGAACGATGACGGTCGAATCGCGCCGCGTCTATCCGACCTTCTCCCACTTCTCGAGTTCCAACACCGAGGAGAGCGTCCCGCCTCGCTTGATCTCCTCCCGGATTCGATTCTCTCGCTCGAGGACGTCGAGCGCGCGGTTCGCCATCTCTACCGCGGAATCCTGCGGAACGACGATCACGCCGGAATCGTCTCCGACGATCCAATCTCCGGAATGGACCATCTGCCCCCCGCATTCGATCTCGGAGCCGATTTCCCCGTGCCCCTTCGGCTCGCCCGCGTGGGGCGTGAGGTGGCGGGAGAAACAGGGGAATCCGATCTCGATGATCGTGTCAATGTCCCGGGCAGCGCCGTCGATGACGACGCCCGCAACGCCCTTCACCTTGCACGACCAGGATGCGAGCTCGCCCCACACGGCCGTCGGGCCCCCGCCAACGTCGACGACGATGACGTCGCCCTTCCCCGCCGGGCTTCGCCCAGTCCCCGTCCGCGGTCTTGACGGTGAGGGCGCGGCCGACCATCTTCACGGGATGGGGATTGCGCGGGAGGATGCCGCGCATCACGCCGCGCTTCTGCATCGCGTCCGCAAGGTTCGGCGTGCTCACCTTCGCAAAGGCCTCAAACAAATCCTCGAAGGAATACTTCTTGTAGAGGCCCGTCGGGATCCGGATCTTCTTGTCGATGGCCTTCCGGATGGCCTTCGTCGCGTCGGCGACCTTCTCCGCCTTGATGATCGCGCCGCCGACGATGATGATGTGAGCGCCCGCCTCGACCGCTTGGGCCACCGTCTCGCTGTTCAACCCACCTGCGACCGCGACCGGGAGGCGGCTCGCCTTGCACACCGCCTTCAATTCCTGGAGTGGCGTGTGAGCAATCATCTGCTCGTCGATGCTGACGTGCATGTTCAGATAGTCGACCCCGAGGGACTCGAGCGACTTCGCGCGCGCGGGCTTGTCCGTGACGCGCATCAGGTCAATCATGATCTTCGCGCCGTAGCGCCGCGCCGCCTTGACGGCCTCCACGATCGTCGCGTCGTCCGTGACGCCCATGACCGTGATCACGTTCGCCCCCGCCTTCGCCGCGATCTCGACCTCGAGCGCCCCCGTGTCCATGATCTTGAGGTCGGCGACAATCGTCTTGTCGGGGAACGCCTTGCGAAGCGCGCGTACGGCCTCGACGCCCTCGGACTTCACGAGGGGCGTCCCCGCCTCGACCCAGTCCGCGCCGCCCTCGACCGCCTCCCGCGCGGCTTGCATCGCGCGCTTGAGATGCATGAAATCCAGCGCGACTTGCAGGATCGGTTTCTCCATCACCGCCAATACGGGACGCGCTCCATAAGAACGTATCGCGGCGCGCGCATCTTACGGGAACGGGGTCGGGACATTCATATAGCCCCGGAACCTTCCGAACGCGAATGCCCTCGAAGGAACGCGAGTCGTCGGAAGACCGCGTTGACCGATGCGTCGTGGGCATCGATGGGCTTGACAACATCCTGAACGGCGGGATCCCCCGCGGCAACACCGTCCTGATCACCGGTTCCGTCGGAACGGGCAAGACGTCGCTGTGCCTCGAGTTCCTCGTCCACGGGGCTCTGTACGGGGAGTCGAGCCTCTACATCTCCGTGACGGAATCGACCGACAAGCTGCTCAAGAACATCATCCCGTACGACTTCTTCGAGGAGAAACTCGTCAAGGATGGACGGCTCCACTTCCTCGACATCCCCGTGATTTACGACCGACTCGGCCTCGACAAGCCGGAGTTCGGATACGAGGAAATCCACATCCTCGTCGACGCGATCGTCGAGGTCGTCAAAGAGCTCCGGATCAAGCGGCTCGTCGTGGATTCAATCACGTCCGTCTCCTACCGACTCAAGTCCGAGGAAATCATCCGCGAGTTCGTCCTTCGGCTCGGCTCCGTGCTCTCCGGCTTGGGGTGCACGACCCTCCTCGTCGCTGAGATCGCGCCGTCATACGAACGGTATTCCACGTACGGCGTTGAGGAGGCGATCGCGGACGGGATCATCGTCATGGGCAACCTCGAGCGCCGGGGAGACTTGCTCCGGACGCTCCAGGTCGTGAAAATGCGAGGGACGATGCACTCGCGCGCGAAGTACGTCCTCGACCTCACCACGACGGGAGTGCTGCTCGTTCCCCTCCTGAAGGGCGGCAGTGTGGCGGCGGGAGGGGCGTGACGTGGCAAAGAAGCTCGCAGACGTGCTCATGGACCTGCCCGAAGGGAGCGCGGTCGCGCTCCGCATGGGGGCGGAGCAGTACTTCGACACGATCCGCGCGATCCTCGATGTGTTCGCTCCGAAGAAGGAGCTCGACGCGCTCTACGTGACGAGCACGATTCCCTCCCGCTCGATCCTCAATGCCCTTGAGGTCCTAGAAATCCCGCTCGAGCACATCTGGTTCGTCGACTGCATCTCGCAGATCATGATGAGTTCGGCCGAGAAGCATCCCCACTCGATCTACGTCGAGTCGCCGACGATGCTCGAGAACCTCATGCTCAAGGTCGAGTACCTGAGCCGCAAGTCCGGAGACCGGGGCAACGTCATCGTCCTCGACAGCATCAACAGCCTCGCGATCCACAACAATACGAAGATCCTGAGCGAATTCCTTCACATCCTCGTGAACAACTTGCGGAGCAAGAAGGCGTACACGCTGATCTACTCAATGACCCAGTACGAGAGCGAGGACATCCGGAACATGATGAACCTGGTGTGCGACGAGACGATCGAGGTGGAGGGCGAGCGGAGTGGCTAAGACCGCGTCCACAGGGATCCCGGCGCTCGATCGCACATTGATGAACGGCCTGCCGAAGGGCTTCACGATCCTCCTGACGGGCGTGCCGGGCGCGGGGCTGGACTTGTTCGCGAAACAGTTCGCCGCCGCGGGGGCCAAGGACGAGAACGTCGCGTACTTCACGACCTCGGAACAGGACGAGGACGTCGTCGGGACGATGCAGGACTTTGGCTGGAAGGCGGACCTCACTATCATCAATATCGGGAACCAGTACTACGAGACGGTCCTGGCCCGCCGCCTCGAGGCGAGCCGGTTCCGGCAGGAGGGGATCACGATGAAGGACCTCCTGAAGGTGAAGGCCACCGATGCCAGTCCACGGCGCGACGCGAACTTCCTCACTGCGCTGTCCTACGAGGTGAGCCGACTCCGTCCCCCGTTCCGCGTCGTTGTCGATTCCCTCGACTTCTTCCTGCAGTACTACGATCACGAGGAAGTCCTCAGTGCGCTGCGTACGATCAAGGCCCACGTCCAGCGATCCGAGGGGCTCGCGCTCCTTACGATGCTGGCGGGGGTCCACGACACGCGGACCCAATCCGGGCTCGAGGGCGTCGTCGACGCGATCTTCGAGCTGGAGCGCGTGCGGGAGGAAGCGTCCTTCCGGCGATACCTCGTTATTCGCAAAATCCGGAACCATCCGGAGAAGACCGGCATCTACCCCCTCGGACTCACGAAGGATGGGCTCGACATCGGCTAAGCCACCGGGGGTTCGGGTGCCGATACCCGGGGCACAAGCTTTATGGGTGGATGGGCGACTGGGGCATTCGGTGGGGGGCAACCCCTGCCGGAGGACAAAACCATGCGAAAGAGCTGGATCATCCGGAAGGATGAGAAGGCGGTGTCTCCGGTCATTGCGACCATCCTGATGGTCGCGATTACCGTGGTGTTGGCGGCCGTGCTGTACGTGATGGTGACGGGCCTGCTCACCGGGCCTGGCCCTTCGAAGCCGCAGGTGACGGTCGCGAGTCCGACCGGCATCACGAACGGCTTCCAGTTCGCCGTCGCCGCGGCGAGCCAGTCCAAAGCGATCGCGAACTACAAGGTGAACTTCCTCGTCGCGACCACGCCGGCGACCGCGGTCGCCCTGGGCGCCTCGATGACGTTCACCGTGGGCGGCAACACGTACACGGTCACGTACTCGGACGTCGGCGGTGAAGGATCCCTGACGGGCTCACCTCGGGCACCACATACCACGTGCTCATCCTGTGGTCGGACGGCAGTCAGATCGCGGATGCGTCATACACGGCGTAGCCGCCACGCAGAGGACCCCTCTCGGGGTCCTCACCCTTCCCTTTTCTTCGTTTTCGCCTGACGGGTCGAGCCTCTCTCCTCGAGCTCTCGCCAATCGAGGCATCGTGAGGGTCTAACGCAGACCTTGGAAACTATCATTGTGAGAATTGAGAGTGAAAGACTTGACCTTGGCTCTTGCACCAGGCCCACGATGAGACCGACGTGCTTGGGAAACGACCCCCTTCGACCTCTGATATTGTAGCCGAAACGTTTATCCGGGCCCCTACCTAGTCGGCGGAACGGCAGGGATATCCCCTGCCGGAGGACAAAACCATGCGAAAGAGCTGGATCATCCGGAAGGATGAGAAGGCGGTGTCTCCGGTCATTGCGACCATCCTGATGGTCGCGATTACCGTGGTGTTGGCGGCCGTGCTGTACGTGATGGTGACGGGCCTCCTGACGGGACCGGGCGCCTCCAAGCCCCAAGTCACCGTCGCGAGCCCGACCGGGATCACGAACGGCTTCCAGTTCGCCGTCGCCGCGGCTAGCCAGTCGAAGGCACTTGCGAACTACAAGCTGAACTTCCTGGTCGACACGACCCCGGGAACGGCCGTCGCGCTCGGCGCGTCGCAGACGTTCACCGTGGGCGGGAACACGTACACGGTCACGTACTCGGACGTCGGCGGTGAAGGCTCCCTGACGGGCGGAGACGTGTTCACGGCGACGAAGACGTCGCCCGCGGGCCCCCTGACCTCGACCGTGACGTACCACGTGCTCATCCTGTGGTCGGACGGCAGTCAGATCGCGGATGCGTCGTACACGGCCTAGAGGCCAATCGAGGACCCATCCGGGTCCTCACCCTTCCCTTTTGGTCTGCCAAGAAGGCTGACATGCGAACCTCCCGCGGGGTTTCGGAAGTCGTCGCGATCATTCTCCTTGTTGCGATTACGGTCGTCCTCACCGGCGTCCTCTACATCATCGTCATCGGCCTATCTTCGAACATCAAGGAGGTGCCTCCGCGGGTCCTGCTCGCGACCACGGACACGGCAGGCGGGGTCTGGACGTTCGCGGTCACCACGTCCGATGTGAAGTCGATGGCGGACTACCAGATGCGGTTGTGGATCAACGGCACGAACGACGTTGCGAGCACAATCAATCCCCTCGTCTCGGGCTCACGCGGCAACCTCACGTACATCGACACCGACGGGGGGAGCACCGTGACGACCGGGGATCAGGTGTCCGTCCGAACGGTCACCGGGCGCTCGTACGAGGTCTTCCTCCTCTGGCGGGGGCAGGTCGTGGACCACACGACGTGGCAGACATGAGCGTATCCTCAAGCACCCCGACCGCGATCCGGGTTCGCGGGGAGGACGGACCGTGGCGGTAGAAGACGGAATCGTCATCGCAGTCATCGGGGTCGTGATCATCGAAGGACTGTGGCTTGTCGCGCTCACCTGGCTGATGTGGCGGCGGAAGCAAGGGAAGGTTGAAGAACCGGTCGCCTCACCGCCAAAAGAGGAGTAGAGCACCGTCCGCCGGCGTGGTCCTTCGGCGGCTCCTCGCCTACGACGTCCATTGGAAGTCTTCGATCGGCATCGCGAGCGACGTCGTGGTGTCTGCGGCCCGCCCGAACTGAACAACAAAATCCGCGGCGGTCGCGGCATCGGGGGCCTCGAAAATCACGATCGCGTCCGGCTTCCCCAGCAGCCCGAGGAACTCGTGGACCATGACGTTGTTGGGGAGTTTCGGATGGCGAAACATCCGGGTCGCCTCCTCGAACTGGCCGGGGATGATCCGCAACTGACAGATGAACAACATCGGCGGCGCGATGCTCCGGCGCCTATTTAGCGTTTGGCGGGTCAGCTCGCGCGCGCGTCCGCGCGGCCCGCCGGAGCCGGTGGCGCTTCCCGCCAGACGACGGTCGTCCCCGCCGCCCGGTCCGAAAACCGTTGGCGGGGATCGCCGGATCCGAGGAGCCCGAGGATCGCGTCAAGGAGCGGGAACAGGTACCAGAAGAACTTCGGCGCGTTCCGGGCGGCGACCTTCCGCATCGTCAAGGCCCCGCGCACCGGCCGGACCTCGAGGGCGAACGCGTACTTCCCGAGCGTCTTCCCGTGGATCGATTCCGCGGCCGTCGCGTAGAGGACGAACACGACGCCGGACGCGATCGCGAGGAATATGGCCCCCGACTCGCCGAGGAGGAGCAGGATTGACCAAGTCGGGACGAGGACGACCAACGCGTCCACGACGTACGCACCGAACCGACGCGCCCAGTGCATTTGCAGGGCACGACTGTGACCTAGGACTTCGAAGCCGCTCGCCATGAGTGCATCCCGCCTCTCCATCCAGCCTTGGGTATTTGGAGGTTGCGGGACGATGCGGGCCGCTCAGATCGCCCATCACACATCACGGGTCAGCGTCGGTTGCATCATCACCGCGGCGCCGGTCGGAGGCTCCGCTGGCCCATAAGGGCTTTGGCGGGGACGCGCCGCCTACGCGTTCCCGCGGAGCCGGCGCATGTTCGCCTGGTACTGCTCCTTGCTGATGCGTCCGCTCCGGTACGCCTCGTTGAGGCGCGTGATCCGCTCGTCTCCCTCCGGGGCCGCGGGTGCGGCCGGCGCGACGACCTCGGAGCCGCAGATCGGGCACGCGCCCGAGACCGCGGGGATCGTCATTCCGCAGGAGGGACACTCCATCGTCGGGCCTTCCTCGCCCGGGGGTGGCGGGGCCGTCGCGGCCGCAGACCCACCGGCCGCCGCCGGCGCCTCCTCGGGCTCCTGCTTCCGGCGCCGCATGAGGAAGAAGGCGATGAGGATCGCGGCGATGATCGCCCCGATCAGGCCGATCCAGAGCGCCGGGGATTCCGTGATGCTCACGGTGCGGTACTTTGCGACGAGGTCCGTCTTCGCGTTGATCGTGACGGAGTCTGTCGCCGCCGCCTGCCCGTCCGCCCAGTTCACGAACTTGTAGGACGACCCGCTGATCGTGGCGTCCGTCGGAACCGTTGCCGCGAGCGTCGAGCCCTTGTCGACCCAGATCCCGTTCGTGTCGTACGTCACGGAGGTCCCGCCCACCGTCAGGGTGAACGTGCCCCCCGCGGGGTCCGTCGCGATCGTCACGAGATACTGCGTCTTCCACTGGGCGCCGACGCTCAGGGGCGCGCTCATCGTCGTCGGGTTCGAGGCGGAGTACGACGTCCCTGTCGCGCCCGTCCACTGGACGAACTTTTGCCGCTCGCCGGAGCTCACTGCGACCGTGTCCGCGCTGAGCGCGACCGTGGCGGACGTCCCGCTGTCGAACCAGCAGTCCGTCGCCGGCGTGCACGAGCCCGTGACGCTGGTCGGGAGTCCGGAGAAGGTGACTTGGTACTGCGTCTTGAAGTTCGCCGTGAACGACCCGGGCGCGGTCACGGAGATCGTGCGGACCGCGTTCGGGCTCCCGTCCGCCCATTGCGTGAAGACGTACCGCTTCCCAGCGGTCGCCGAGGCGGCCTGCGTCGTCACGTTGATCGCGGTCGGCGTCGAGGCACGGACCCACGCGGAGCCCGGCGTGGCGACGGCCGTCCCGCCGACGGTGACGACGATGCCGGTCGGGCTCGTGTCGAAGCGAATCCGGTATTCCGTGTACGTCTGTGCCGTCAGCGACACCGGACCGCTTACGCCCGAGAGCGTGCGGGGGTTCACGGCGCTGCCGTCCGACCACTGGTTGAACACGTACTGCGTGTCCGTCGGGCCCGCCTGCGGAGAGTTGAACGAGACCGTGTGCGTGCTTCCCTGTACGAACCACTGAATGCACAGGGCCGTACACGGGTTGTTGTCGACGAGCAGGGCGAGCGCCGTCGGGCTCGTGTCCAACTGATACCGGTACTCGAGCTGCGTGATCACCGTCAACGTCATCGGATTCTGCGCGTTGAACGAGCGCGGGTTCGTCACATCGTTGTCCGACCATCGCGCGAACGATTGGCGGGAATCCGCATTGATTTGCACGGTCTGGAATTGCGCGGTGTGGGAGGTCCCGTGCGTCCACCAGAGCGTGCAGGGGGCCGTACAGGGCAGCGTGTCCACGGTGAGCGTTAGACCCGTGGGTTGGGTGTCTAAGATGAACCGATATTGCGCGACGACCTGCGCCGTGAACGTGCCGGGCCCGGCGACGTTGAACGTCCTTGGATTACTGGGGTTCGCGTCGGACCACTGCGTGAACACGAGCTGCGTGTCGGGCTGCGAGACCGTGATGAACTGGGCGGTGTGCGAGGAGCCGTCGTTCCACCACAGGGTCACCGGCGCGGTCATGGGCGAGCCGTCGACGGTCAAGCTGAGACCCGTCGGGCTCGTGTCGAGGATGTAGCGGTACTGGAGCACGGTCTGCGCAACGAGAGTCGCGCCCGCCGCGATGTTCGTGAACGAGCGCGGGTTGGCGGTGTTCGCGTCGGACCACTGCTGGAGGACCCGCCGGGAATCCGGCGTGATCTGGACCAAGGGGAATTCCGCGGTGTGCGTCGTCCCTGCGGCCCACCACACCGTCTGCGGTGCGGGGAGGGGCGTGCCGTCCAAGAGGAGGTTCCCGCCAGGCGGCGTCGTGTCGAACTGGAACCGGTACTCGACGGTGCACGTCAGGTCGAGGGTTAACGCTCCCGTGACTGTGATGATGTGAGACTGGGCCCCGTTGTCGGACCACCGGGAGAACACGTACCGCGTGTCGGGCGCCTTGACCTGCGGGCTCGGCGAGTCGATCGCGTGTTGGCTCCCATCTTGGAACCAGAACGTCTGGCCGGCGCTGTAGGTCGTCCCGTCGACGACGTACTGGCAGTCGGCGGGCGTCGGGCGGATCTGGACGCTGTCCTCGAGCCGATAGATCGCGGTGTAGTTCGATGCCGTCGTCGAAGTGACGCGAATCGTCCGCGCCGCCGTCGTCGTCCCGTCATCCCACTGGGTGAACGAGAAACGCGTGAGCGGGCCGCCCGGGGACTGCGGCGAAATCGCCGTCGCGGTGTTCGTGGACCCATCGTCCCACCAGAGGCCTGTCTTCGGTGTGGCGAACGTCGTCCCGTTGATCGTCAGCTGGAGGCCGCTGGGGTTCGTGTAGAAGTTGAAGCAGAACTGCTGGGAAGCCTGCGCGAGTTCGGTGATGGGCCCGTTCATGACGATCGTCGCCGAGGCAGAGGGACCGGAGAAGGACCCCGGCCCCTGCCCGACCCATCGGCTGAACGTGGATCGAGCGCATGGACCTGGAGCGGGGCCCGTCCAAGAGATCGCCACGGTCGCACCCTTGTCTTGCCACGAGCTCCCGGGCAGGACGGTCCCGACCGGGGAGGACATCGTGAGGAAGTACTGCGTGCCGTAGTTGGCAACGAGGATCGTGTCCGCCGCTCCCGGCGTGATGTCGTGCACCCGCGCGCCGGCGTCGGACCACGATTGGAAGTTGTACTGTGTGTCCGGCGGCCCGGGCTCCGTCTGCGGTGCATCGACGTTGTGCATCGGCGGGCCGACAGCCCAGATGAATCCGGCGGGGACGGGTGTCGCGATCGTATCGATGTTGATCGTCCCGCCGATCGATGCCGGGTTCTTCTTGATGATATACATGGAGTACCCGGAGAGGGTCGCGTAGAACGGATCGTTGTTCGCGTTCCGCGTGTCGATGAACGCGATGCCGACCTTCGCGCCGTACGTCACGTCAATCGAATGTGGCGCGTGCGCAACCGTGCCGACCGCGTTGCTGCTCGCGCGGAAGGGGCCCTGATAGGCGTCCCCACCGTTCACCGAGAACCAGTAGACGAGGTCGGTGCCGCTTCGGTACGCCGCGTGAATCACGTCGTTGGTTCCCGCCAACGCGAGGTACTTCTGCTCCCCGGTGGGCGGCTCGAAGACCCCGGTGCCTCCATTGATGAAGTTCCAGTTCGCACCACCGCCGCCGCCGAGCGAATCCATGACCTGCATCACATGGTTGGCGGTGCCGAAGAACGACGGATTGTGCAGAGCCCCGCCGAATACGACGTAGTCGTTCTGGACCGCGAGCGAGCCGTAGATCGGGTCGTCCGACGGGCAGGTCGTACCACATAGGGAGAACCCATCCAACGTGCCTCCGACCGGATCGAGCGTGAACATGAACATCGACCAAGCGGCGTTGTCCACCATCTCGAACTCGATGAGGAGATACTCGGCGATGTCGCTCCCCGCGAACTGCGCCCGGAAGCCTTCCTGGGTCGCGTCGCCCGAAGAATAGATCTCGATAAGCCAGTCCGTCGGAGTCCCCGGCGTGATGTCGTCGAAGAAGGCGATTTGGCGGGCACCGGGCGATGCGGGACACTGCAAGGGAGCCAGACAAATTCCCTCA
>VBMQ01000064.1:0-1993 GCA_005878375.1 Methanobacteriota archaeon
TGCCGCCACCGCTAACTTCGGCAGATACGGATCGTGCGTGGAGCTCATCATCGCTTCCTTCCCCCGCCAACGGTGCCACGGCGTCTCGTCAATCGCCTCGTCGAGGTTCTCTGGGATCAATAGGTAGTCGCCCCACTTTTGGAGTACAACGTCGCCAAACCGTCCGACGCCCCACCTCTTGTGGATCGAATCCACATAACAGAACGGGCACGCATGCGTGCAGCCGACCGCGAAATTCAGGTTCCACCCTTGGGAGAGGTTCTTGCCGACCCCGCCATTCGCCTTGCTCGTCAATTTCGAGGCGCGGATTAGCGGTGGCGAACAGCGATACGTGCCCTCGACTACCGTCGAGGGGACCCTCACGAGTGGCGCGAGTCGCCCCGCGAGCACTGCTTCCTGAAGCTCCTTGGCTCCATTAAGCTTTGGCGGGGAGATCATCTGGATAGCGATGGCCATGAGTTCGAGGTTTGAAGGCCGAAGTCGCATTGAATCCTCCCCGGGGAGAGGTCGGCGAAACTGAAGAGTCTAGGCCGCCACCTCGTACCCGTGCTCTCCGAACGCGTCGCGAATTCCCGCCTGGATGCGGATCGCGTTCCCATAGGTCGCGCGCATGCCCGGATCCGCGAGCCTCTTCAGCTCCGGCGCGACGTGCGACCCGTCCTCGAGGTCGAGGTATGCCGCGCACGACGGCGCGGGATGCCCGAGTTTGGCGGCCAGCGCCAAGCCTTCCTCGAACACATGGCGGTCTTCCTGCGGGAGCGCGGGCTCGAACCCTTTGAGCTCCTTCGCTTTGGCGGTGAGGAGCGGGTCGAGCGCCGCCTTGTCGCAGAGCCCCGCGCGGAACACTTGCGCGAGGATGGGGACGTTGATTTGGCGGTGCTGCGCGATCGACACGACCTCTGCGAGGTCGAGGATGTATCCGAGCGCGAGCACGCGCGCCACAGTGCCGACGTCCCCGCCAGAGGGCGCGTCGTCCAAGCGGATGTGCGCGCGCAGCTGGTTGTACAGCCGAAGGACATGGCTCGACCCTTTGGCGGCGAAGTTCGCGCGGGCGCGCGTGGCCGCCTCGTCGGGCCGGAGTTCCCCGCGGGACCACCGCCGAAGGTCGAGCGTGAGCTGCGTGAGGGCCGTCGGATGACCGATCGTTTTGGCGGTCTCGACCGCGATCTCCGGCAAATCTCCCCCGCCAATCTTCGGCTGGATCGTCGACAGCACGGTTGGCGGAATCGTCCCCGCGTACGTGAGGAGCGCGGACCGGCACACGCCCTTGTCCAGCGCCTCGAACGCCTCGCGGAACCCAAGGCCGGATTTCATGAGGAGCGAGAGGCACTCACCGATGTTCCGCATGTCGTTCTGCTCGTCCTGGTTGTGGTACATCTTGACCTCGTGGCCTTGGCCGGTGGGGCCCACGTGGAAGACGCCGCCGGGCGGGCGGCTGAACGCCGCGAAGACGTCGCGGGCCGCCTCGACCGTCTCCGCCTCCCCGCCGACGATCGAGACGAGCGTGCCCGCGCGGGCTCTCTTTGGGCCGCCGCTGACGGCTGCGTCCAGGTAACCCACCTCTTTGGCGGCGAACCGTTTGGAATACTCGGCGTCGCGCCGATGGTCCGAATTCCCCGACTCGATCACGAGGCCTCCGGAGCCCACGCCCTCCAAGACGCCATCCCCGCCAAAGAGGACGGATTCCACCTGATGGATCGGGACGGACACGAGGACCGTGTCGGCGATTGCGGCTGCATCTTTCGGCGACCCGGCCAATTTCAGCGTGTTCGGCAGGCGGTTCTTGGCGGCAAATTCCTTCGCGGTGCGGGGCGAGTAGATCGCCGCCAAAAGTCCCTTCTCGTGAAGGTGGAGGGCCATCGGGCCGCCCATCTTGCCGAGGCCGATGGCGGCGACCCGACGCGAACCCATGAGAGCCTCTCGACGAATTCGGATTTCGGGATTCCACTTGAAGGTTCGCACGCGACACGAGACATCCGGGGACGTGTCCGCG
>VBMQ01000064.1:2054-8980 GCA_005878375.1 Methanobacteriota archaeon
TCTGTCCCTGGGCGGGAGGGGGAACCTGAGCCTCGGGATGAAGCTCCTCCTGCAGACCGCGGTCGTCCCGAACGCGGCCGCCGACCTCGCTCCGATGACCGCCAATGTGCCACCGACCGCCCCGGCGGCCCTCGCGTCGGAAGGTCCGCCGCTCATGCTCCTGGGACTCGCGATCGCCGCGCCCTTCCTCGTGCTGCCCGCGCTCTCCGCGTTCCACGAGCAGGCACTCCATCGATTGGCGGTGTCGGATTACACGTTCCATCCCGTGCACGTCAACTTCGTGTACGGCTGACGACCCCGCCTAGGCGGCGTGGATCGAATCGGCCTCGGGCGGGACGGGCGCGTGCATGCGCCGCGCGAGCGCGTCGCGGATACCCATCTCGGCGAGCTTGGCGAACGCGAGCTCCACGTTCTCCCCCGTCTTCGCGCTCGTCTCGAGGAACGGCACCCGGTACAACTCGCAGAATGCGTACAGATCGTCCTCCTCGATCTGCACGTGGTCGGCCATGTCCCGCTTGTTCGCGAGCACGACGGCGGGGATGTCCCCCGCCACGTCCCGCACGATGTCGAGCCACCGTGCGAGCGCGTCGAGCGTCTCCGGCCGCGTGAGGTCGCATACCGCCAACACGCCCGAGGAGTTCGTGAAGTACGCCTCACGGTACCGACCAGCAAACTCGTCGCGCCCGATCACATCCCAGACGGTCAGGACGGCCTCGTGCATCGCCCCGTCCGCGGGCACGAACACGACGCGCTTGTGAACGACGACCCCCGCGGTCCGCAGGTAGCGTTCGTCGAAGGCCGAGAGCACGAACCGTCGGATGAGGGACGTCTTGCCAACGCCTTCGTTCCCCACGAGACAGACCTTTAACTTCGCCCGGTCCGGCGCCACGGCTCGTCGTTGCGCCTCGGCCCTCTTAATGGCGAAAGGAACATGTTCCGTTTCGTGGCGGCGGGCGAAAATGATTCTCACCCCGGAGAACGAGTCGCGAGGGCTACGGCCGCAGGACCTTGCCGAAGCACTCGTCGATCCCCTTGAAGTGCTCCATCGTCCCGTTCCAGTTCCCGAGCACCTTCGCGTACTTCTCCTCGAAGTCCTTCAGGGCGTCGTAGACGACGTACCGGGCCGCGTCCCCGTCTCCGTCGACGACGAAGGCGCCGATCGTGTGCGTCCCGCGGACGAAACACACCGCGTGGGTCCCGTACGACAACTTGTCGAGCGTCCCGTCCTTCGCGGACATCGTGTCGCCGATGAACGCCTGGACGGCCGTCAGCATCCCCGCCAAGATGTCCCGGTCGTGATCCGTGCGCAGCGCGTCTGAGTAGTGCTGGATGAGCTCGCCGTTGTTGTACAGGATGAAGAGCTCGGTGATCCGGGGCGTGTCCTTCGCGTTCACGCCGAACGCGGTCCCGAGGCGGTTCGCCGCCGTCCGCATTTCCATCTTCGCGAGCCCGAGGTTCGCGACCTTCTCGAGGACGACCAACAGGCTCGCGACGCGGTCGGGGAGCGTCATCACCGCCAAGTTCGCCTCCTTCCCGTCGATGATCGTGATCTCCGGCCTCGACATGTGGAGGTTCTCGAACACGACGTCCGCGGATTGCGCGATCATCGTCCCCATCGCGGCGATGACGGACATGTCGAGGTCGCCGTTCGTGTCGTACGCGATCGGGAGGCCGTTCGCGTCCGCGAGCACGATTCCGCGAACGCCACGAACCCCGCTCCGGAAGTCCTGAAGGATGGAGTCGAGACGGTCGAGGAGGACGTCCCGAAGCTTCACGGGGCTCCTCTCCCGTTCCTCCGCTGCAGGGGGGAAGTCGTGCGGAGGAGGTTTGGACGGGCGACGAGCAGGATCTCGGTCGATCCCCACAGGACGGCGCCGAGCCAGAAGAAGATCGCGGCGATGCCGATCGCGGGCGGGAGCGTGATGCCCGCGAACGCGGCGAAGAACGTGATCACGATCGCGAGGAAGCCGACGGTGAACGCGAGGAGGAACCGTTCGATGCGGCTCCCCATCACGAAGAGCCGGGCGCGCCGAACCTCGGCGTTCATCCGGCGGAAGGAGACTGACGAGACCAGGAGGAGGATGGCGATGCCCGCCAACAGGGCCTCGAATGCGATTGCCAAGGGATCTGCCATACGCACCCTTCCCAGCGGGACCGTCCCGATGCCATCTGGATGGCTAGTCAGTTGCGACCTAATTTTCAAAAGTGACATTTTGTCGATGCCCGGAGTGTCCCCTCTCCGCCGTCAATGCTCACGAGGGAGCGTGCTCGAGCTTCGCTTTGCCTGCGACCTTCAACTTGCAGTAGGCGTAGAGGGCGTCGTACGCCGGGAACTGGAGGCGAATGTTGTCGTGGTCGTCCTCGGCGACCGCACGAAAGCCGAGCGCCATCGCCTCGAGGCCGGCGCCCTCGGGCCGCCGCGTCTTCGGCGACGCGTCCGCGGTCCGCACGATCTCCGCCATGTCGAGGAGGGCCGGGTCCGTGAGCTTGTACTTCCGCACGATCGCGTCGAAGCTGCATCGTTCGTCACCGTCCTCGGTGTAGTGATGGAGTTCCGCACCGGGCGTGTCGAACGGGATCGCCCCCTCGGTCTTCGCGCGCTCAAGGACGCGCTCGCGGGGCACGTACAGGAACTCCGCTTCCGGATCGACGAACCGCGCGATGAGCCAGGGGCACGCGATCCGGTCCACCTTCGCCTTCTCCCGGGTGATCCACTTCATGATCGTCGCCGACCCGAGAGGGCCTCGTCGGCCTTAAGCTGGTCGTTTCCGGGTCGTTCGCAAGTTTGAAAGCCCGGTTCGCGATGTGTCACCCGTGGGACGTTTCGTGGGGGGGCCGCGCGGGCGCCGGCGGGGTTTTCGCATCGCCGTGTTCCTCATCGTCGCGGTCGCGATGGGCGGCGCCTTCGGCGTGCCCGTGCTCGCATCCCGCCAGACCCCCGCCGTCGATTCTTCGGTTCCCGTCATGCTCGACACGAATCCCACGGGCCTGCAGCTCGCCCTCGACGGTTCCCCGATGATTGCTCCGCAGACTTTCAATTGCCAGGTCGGATCGACGCATTCCGTCGACACGTCCTCCCCTCAGGCCGGAGGGAGCTCTTCGCGTCGTTGGGTGTTCTCCCGGTGGTCCGATGGATACTCCCAAAGGGCGCGCTCATTCGTCTGTGACGTGGCCGTGACCTATGTCGCGGAGTTCATCCAACAATCCTTACTCACGTTCGACACCAGCCCGCCGGGGTTGATGATCGAGGAGGATGGGACCCTATTCGCTGCCCCCCAGGCCTTCTGGTGGGAGGAGGGTACGGTCCACTCGGTCATGTGCGTCGACCCGCCGAGCGGGTGGACGTTCCAGCACTGGGACGACGGCAGGACGGAGAACCCTCGGCTGTTCGTGACGTCCGGACCCGAAGACCGGACGTGCATCTACGGCCCCGGTCCGGTGCCGATCTATGCGACCGGCCCGAGGCACAACCTGACGGTGACGCGCGGCGCTTGGGATCCGCGCGCCGCCGCAACGACGACGCCACCGGTCGCAATTTGGTGGCTCGACCTCGCCCTTCCAGGGAGACGCGCGTAACCTAGCCCTGCGATTGCGGCGGGTTCGGTGGAGCGGTCGGTGGCGCTTCGGCCCTCTTCTTTCGTCGCCGGAGCGCGACGAGGAGCACCGCCACGATGACGGCGGCGACGAGCGCGACGAGGAGGAGCTCGATCGGGCCCACGCCGACAGGCGCGGCCCGCGCATGCACCGTCACCGAGTACTCCTGCGTCAAGCGGGCGTTGCCCGACGTATCGACCGCGTAGATCCGGTAGTGGACCGTCCCGGCGCTCGCTTGTGCCGGAATCGCGTACGTGTACGCCCCACCGGAGAGAGCCATCGTCACATTCTGCTCCTGCCCTCCGACGGGCGTGAAGACGAGGCGCACGGATTGAACCCCGACATCGTCTGAGACGGAGGCCTCGATTCGGATCGTGTCGCCGATGAACACCGATCCCGGGGGCGTGTGCGAGATTGTTGGTGGGGTCGTGTCCGGCGCGCGCGTGGCGAACGAGCCCGAGGCGGTGGATGGGTTTCCCAGCGCATCCCAGGCGTAGATCGTGAACGGATGCACTCCGACCTGGTCCCAGGTTTGGCCGTACGAGTAGGAGTTGCCCGCGCCGGCGGTCATCGCCCGGCTCACGGGTGAGCCGTCCGGTTGGGTGACGTTGAGGATGACCCCCGCGACGCCGGACGGATCAGTGATAGTCGCGGAGATCGTCACCGTGCCGCCCACGACCTGGATAGGCGGGGTCGCCGCCACCGCGGAGATCGTCGGACCCGTCGTGTCCGGTGCGGTCACGAGGAAGGAGCCTGGCGCCGTCCTGATGTTCTGAGAGGTGTCGATCGCGATGATGAGGAACGAGTACGAGCCGACCTGGTTCCATCCCTGCTCGTAGGAATATGCGTCTCCGCCGAGGGGCGTCATCGCCCGGCTCACGTACGAGCCGTCCGGCTGCGTGACGTTCGCGATGACTTGAGCAACCGCGACATCGTCGACGACCGTCGCGGAGATTGTGACGGTGCCGCCCGCCGTCTGCGTCGGCGGCGTCGCGGCGACGGCGCTGATCGTGGGGGGCGTGGTGTCCGGAGCGGCGCCGGTGTAGCGGTACGCGGTGAGCTGCAATCCTCCCAACGGGGCCCCAGTGCTGTCGAACGACTCGATAAGGACGGCGTTGCCGACGGCCGGGCTCCAGTACGTCACGTTCGAGTATCCGGAAGATGACGCGTTGACCGGCGAGGTCATGAACGTGCCGGCCGGCACCGTGACGGATTGATCGTCGCGGACGGAAAACGTTGTTGTCGTGCTGTAATTGTTGTACGTCGGAGGCGTTCCGCCGAAGGACTGCGAAGTATTCACCCAACCGGACGACGTCCACGACGCTCCGGCCGCGAGGGGCCACTGGAGTGTCTGTGGCGGGTCGAAGTACTGATCGAGCGAGAGCGTGGAGGAGAACACGGGCGGCTGCTCGAAGGTCCCGTTCAGCATCTGCCGGACGAGGGCGAGGTCGGACACTCTCCACCACGACGGCCCCGTCATGTTCAACCAAACGCCCCCGAACGCGTACCGATAGTCCGATGTGGTGCGATAGCTCAAGTATGGGATCCCGGAGATCGTCATGACCTCCGTCCCCACGACGTCGATGCGCAGCGTCCCGGGCGGCGCCGCGCCCCCGGTCGAGTACGTCCACCAGTCGCCAACGTGCCACGGCGGCAACGTCATGCCCGCGCGCGCCAAGGGCGCGAAGCTCACCGCCAGAACGCCGATCGTCACGCACACGCTCACCAAGCGCAAGGCTCGCGTCATGCCCCGTTCCTCCCTCCGCCCTGTCTACGGAAGTCTTCGTAGAAATATCCTTTGGAGCGGTCTTCTGAGCGTTCATATACCTTTGGCGGGATGAACGCACGATGGAGGTCGCGAGGAGCCAGGCCCGCGCGCTCGCACCGGCGCTCGTCCTCGTCGCCGTGGGCCTCCTCGTCCTCCTCGCGTTCAACCTGCGGAACCTCGACGCGGGCTCCGAGCAGCTTCCGCCGCCGCTGACGACGGAGGAGCCGCCGAGCGAGGCGGTCCCGGGGGGCGCGGGCGATGCCCTCCGGACGCTGTACCTCACGTTCTTGGTCGTCCTCACCGCGATCGTCGTGATCGGCCTCGTCCTCATGGTCCTGAAAGGCGAGAAGCTCCGGTCCATCATCTCGGTCTGGGAGATCCTCGGGTATCTCGTCGGCGCATTCTTCCTCATCGCGGCACTGCTGTATTGGCCGCAGTTCACCGCCGCACTCGACAACGCCTTTCGCGGAGTCACCGGTGGCGGGAGCGCTCCCACGCCCGGGACGCCCGGGTCGGGAACGCGGCTCACGGTCGGGACCCCCGGAGCCTGGACGCTCCTCCTGGCGGTGCTCTTGATCGGGACGTTCCTCCTCGTGTTCGCGATCGGGTTCCTCCCGCGGTTGTACGGGATCGCAACGGACGAGCCGGCGACGGCGTGGAAGCGACGGAAAGCGCTGGCGTTGGCGATGGACCGAGCGATCCAGGACTTGGAGGCGGGCGGGGACTTCCGCGCGGCGGTACTGCGGTGCTATCGCTCCATGATCCTACTGTTCGAGAGCCACGGCCTTCGAGCGGACCCGTCGCAGACCGCGCGCGAGTTCGAGGCGGACGCTCTCGCCGCCGCGGGCGTCTCCCGCGAAGGCATCGACGACCTCACGTCCCTCTTCGAGGAGGCACGGTACAGCACGCATCCGATCGGTGCGGCGCAGCGGGACGCGGCGATTGCGTGCCTCTCGACGATCCGTGGACAGTTGGAGCTTTCGACATGAGCTGGGTGAGCCGCGAGGACGAGCGCATCGCACAGGCGTCCCGGTTCCGGCGCGAAGTCTTGCGCGGCCCGATCCCGCAAGGGGGATCGCCCTACCTGGATCACAACGCGGACCTCCTGAACCGCGCGTTCGGCGTGACGGCGCTGCTCGTCGGCATCGCCGTCCTCCTCCTCGTCGCAGCAACGGGCTACTATGCGCAGTACAGCGGCGCTCTCCGGTGGATCCTGTACGCCGTCGTCATCGGGGCCGCCGGACTCTTGGCGGTGCGGGCCCTTGGCGGCTCGATTCGCGACCCGGCGCGATTCGCGGCGCCCCGCACAACCCCGCCGATTGGCGGTGAGCTTTCGGCCCTCCGCATGACGATGGTGCGTGCGAACGATGGGCTCGCGTACAGCCAGGTCATCGCCGAGGACCGGATTCGGGAGGCGTTCCTCGAAAAGGTCCGTGTGGGACGGGACGTTCCCCAGGACGGGATTCACGCGGCGGTCCGGGATCCCAGGCGGCACGCCTCCCTCATCGGAGATGCGGAATTGGCGGCGTTCGTCTACGAGAGCGCGCAGAACGCGCGACGGTAT
>VBMQ01000060.1 GCA_005878375.1 Methanobacteriota archaeon
GGCCTCAATGCGCTCATGGACGGGGGGATCAATGAGCACACGACGACGGTCGTCATCGGCTCGCCCGGCGCCGGGAAGACGACGTTTGCAACCCAATTCCTTCGGCGTGGGCTCGAGGCCGGGGAGGACGCCGTGTTCATCACCCTCGACGAGGCGCCGCAGGAGATCATCAAGAACGCGAAGCTCATGGGCTGGGAGGACGCGGAGTCGTACCTCGACTCCGGGAACATGGTGTTCGTCGACGCGGGCGGGAAGCAGTTCTCGAACTTCATCCGGCGGGAGCTCGCGGAGTTCGTCCGCGAATGGGAGGGCCACGCGGCGCGGATCGTGATCGACCCGCTCACCCCCGTGCTGTGGTCCGTGAAAGAGAAGTATGAGCAGCGCGAACTCGTTTCCTTCCTCCTCCGACAGACGCGGAGGATCGGCACCGTCCTGTGCACCCTCGAGGAACACGGCGTCGTCGGCGACTTGTCGGAGCCGGAGCTGATCATCCCGATGTACCTCGGCGACAATGTCATCCACCTCCGGTACGCGAGCCACGAGCACCCCGAGCAGCGGGAGCTCAAGATCATCAAGTGCCGGAATTCGAAGCACTCCCGGACGTGGCATCCGTACGGGATCGTGAAAGGCGCCGGGCTCTTCGTGCGCCGCACCCCGGACGAGACGAAGAACCGGAGGAACCGGGAGAAGACGGAGCAGGAGATCCGTGCGATCGTGGACCGCCTCGCGCCGGAGGGGAAGTTGAACGCGAAGGCGCTCGCGAACCTCACGCGCACGGTGGGGATGCTCGCGGCGGAAGCCCCCGGCGAGGTCGACCCGCTCGAGGTCCTGTCCCTCATCCTGGAGGAGTACGGGCTGGGTGAGTGACGTGCGCAAGCTCGGCGAGGCGATGAAGCAGGTCGTCTCCGATGCGTACGAGGCGGAGGAAGGTGTCGCCGCCAAGAGCGCCCTCATGAACGCGAACCGGCGGCGGGCGTTCGAGTACGTGGCGTGGCACCCGGGTGCGACGGCGACGGAAGTCGCGCGCGCCCTCGACGCGAGCGACCCGACGGCCGCGTGGCATTTGCGAAAGCTCGTCGACGCGGGCTACGTGCAGGAGACTCGCCTTCCGCGCGCGCGAGTCTACTGCGTTGCGAGCCTCGGACTCGCGCAAGCGGAGATCACCGGATTGGCGGCATTGTCCAACGCGGACGCGGCCCGCGCGTTCACGTCGGTCGTCACGACCCCGGGCCTTACGGGCACGCAAATCGCCGACCGCATGGGGGCATCCTCTGCGCGCGCCTCGTTGCGGTCCCTGATCGCCGCGAACTTGGTCGTCGCGGTCACGGATGGCCGGTTCCGCCGCTATTATGCGGGCGCCGGCGTGGCCGCCATCGAGCGCACGTCCGCGCGCCGCCTGCGGGACTTCGGGCGGCGCCTGGTCCGGAAACTGGAACGGGACCGGCTCTCGCCGGAGGCCCGACGCGCCCCCGGCGACGTCCTCGAGATCGACCTCCGCTTCGGGGACGAGCGCGCGACGTTACGGCTCCCGGCAGGCAGCCTGCTGGCGGGGCGGCTCGCATAGCGGCAGCCTTATGCCCGGCCCTCCGGATGCGCCGCGCGCGGGGGTAGCCAAGCCCGACCAACGGCGCGGGACTTAAGATCCCGTCCCTTAGGGGTTCGCAGGTTCGAATCCTGCCCCCCGCACCCTTCAGAACAAATCGAGACGCAGGGCGGTCGCCGCATCCGTGATCCGCCGAACCTCGGCGGGCGTGAGTTTCCATCCGGCCGCGCCGGCGTTTTCCCCCGCCTGGGAAGCGCTCTTCGCACCGGGGATCGGGACCACGGTGCCGGGTTGGCGCATCAGCCAGTTCAACGCGACCTGCGCCGGCGTCTTCCCGTGCTTCGCGCCAACCTCATGGAGGACGGCGACGAGCTTCGCGCTCTCCGCGAGATTGGCGTCCTTGAGCATGCGCGACCCTTTGCGGACCTCATCCGTCGGCTTGTTCCCCGCGTCATACTTCCCCGCCAAGATGCCCTTCTCGAGCGGACTCCACGGGAGGACCGCGATTCCCTCTTTCGCGCAGTACTGCACGACCTCATCCTCGACCGTGCGGTGGAGCAGGGACCAATGGATCTGGTTCTCGACGATGTCGACGTTGGAGAGGGCCCCGCGCGCCTCCTCGAGGTCGCGGACCGCGAAATTGCTTACGCCAATGTGGCGGATCTTTCCCGCCTTGTGGAGTTTCTCGAGCGCCTTCATCGTCTTCTTGAGCGAAGCCTGGTCCCACGGGTCGGGCCAGTGGATCTGATAGATGTCGATCTCGTGGACCCCTAAGCGCTTGAGGCTCCCGTCGCACGCTCGCTCGACGTATTCCGCACGGGTGTGCGGGGCCATGATCTTCGTCGCGAGCACGACGTTGTCCCGACCGATTTCTCGGATCCCGCGGCCAACGACCTCTTCGCTGTGCCCGCCGCCGTACCCCTCGGCCGTGTCGATGAGGGTGACGCCGAGCTCGTGGGCGCGTCGAATCGCCGCCAAACAGCCCTCGTCGGTGACGTCTGCCCCCCATGCGGTGCCGCCCGCCTGCCACATGCCCAGCCCGATCTCCGAGACCTTCGGGCCGTCCTCCCCGAGCGTCACATAGTCCACGGCATCACCGCCCAAGGGAGGCCGCCGTCGTAGAAAAGGTCCCCGGTCACCTTCGGGGCCGCGGGTTCGGGTCGAACTCGATCCACGGCGGCGCCTCGGGCGGGAGACGGAATCGGATGAACGACTTCGCGAACTTGTCGTGCATCGCGTCGGAGCCCGCGATCGCCTCGTGGTACGCGTGTTCGAACGCGGGCCAGTCGTTCGCCGTGATCGCCGCGAGGAGGGGCTCCATGTGCGTCGCCTCGAACTCCGCCATCCCGTCCGCGTATTTCGGGCGCACGATGGGGACGATTTGCCCCAGCTTCATCATCTCGGAGTGCTCGTACTTCGCAAGGGGCCAGTTGCCCGCCTTTGCGGCGTAGTACAGGATCCAGAACCGTTCGGAGTACTCGACCATGAGCCGGGCCATGCCGGGCTGCATCTCCGCGAGCTGCTCGAGAGACATCGAGCCGTGCTTCGTCGGAATCGCGGGATTCGCGGGCACGAGGGCGCAACCGTCCGCTCCCTCTTAACGACACCGTCGCCCAGAAGCGCGGCACTGGCGAGCGCCAAAACTTCCCGCCAAAATCCGATGTCGTGCGCTCGAAATCCGCATAGGTTTATATCGGGCCCTCCCATCCTTCCCACGGAGGACAACATGCTGAAGCCGCTCTCTCTCCTCAACCAGAGCATCAGCAACAACGTCATGGTCGAGCTGAAGGGAGGTCGGGGATACCGCGGCGTCCTCGACGGGTTCGATCCCCACATGAACCTCGTCCTCAAGAACGCGGAAGAACTTCTGAATAACGAGAGCCAGCGGAAGGTGGACCTCGCGATCGTGCGGGGCGACAACGTCATCTACGTTTCGCCGTGAGGTGACCCGTGTCCAAAGGCACCGCCGCCCTCGGGAAGAAAGGCGTCAAGAAGACGCACATCCGGTGCCGACGGTGCGGCCGCCACGCATACAACGTGCGCGACAAGCATTGCGCGGCGTGCGGCTTCGGGGCGACCGCGAAGCGGCGGAACTTCAAGTGGGCCAAGGTGCATTAGCATGCGCGACGGCTTGGACGCCTTCAAGCCGACCGACAAGTGCGGCATCATTGGTATCGCGGGACGCGAGCCCGTCGCCTCCAACCTGTACTACGGCCTGCGGATCCTGCAACATCGAGGTCAGGAGAGCGCGGGCATCGCCGTGTACGACGGGGAAATTAAAGCCCGTCGCGGGATGGGGCTCGTGCACGAGGTCTTCGCGCAGGACGACATCGAAGCGCTTCGGGGCAACGTGGGCATCGGGCACGTCCGATATTCAACAACGGGCTCTTCCGTTCTCGAGAATGCGCAGCCAATCACGTGTCAATCAAGCATCGGGGACATCGCGCTCGCCCACAACGGGGATATCGTTAACTCCGCGGACCTGAAGGCCGAGCTCCAGCGCAAGGGCTGGGGATTCATGTCGTCCTCGGACAGCGAGGTCATCGTCCGGCTCCTTGCGAACGAGATCGCGCAGACGGGGGATGTGGAGCGGGCGATGCGCGAGTTCACGAGCGTTCTCGTCGGCGCGTATTCGCTCGTCTTGCTCGTCAAGGATACTGTCTACGCGATCCGCGACCCGTTGGCCGTCCGCCCGCTCTGCGTCGGCGAGATCGATGGCTCGTACGTCGTCGCGTCCGAATCCGTCGTCTTCGACACGTTGGGCGGGAAATTCATCCGCGATCTGAAAGCCGGGGAAATCGTGAAGTTGTCTCCCGACGGATTCCAGTCGTTCCGGATCCCGCACCCGTCGCACACGGCACACTGCATGTTCGAGTGGGTCTACTTCTCGCGCCCCGACAGCGTGCTGGACGGCCGCCTCGTATACGATGCCCGCGTTCGCGTCGGGCAAGAGCTCGCGCGCGAGCACCCGGTCGAGGGGGACATCGTCGTCCCCGTCCCCGAGTCCGGCCGGGCGCAGGCCCAGGGATATTCCCGCGCGAGCGGTCTCCCGGTGATCGAGGGCCTCATCAAGAACCGGTACATCGAGCGCACGTTCATCATGCCCGAGCCCACGGACCGCGAAATTTCCGTGCTCCTCAAGCTGAACCCCATCCGGTCGGCGGTGAAAGGAAAGCGCATCGTGCTCGTCGACGACTCGATCGTCCGCGGGACGACGATCAAGAAGATCGTCCGCATTCTCCGGGACGCGGGCGGAGCGAAGGAGGTCCACCTCCGGATCGGATGCCCGCCGATCCGCGCCCCGTGCTTCCTCGGCATCGACATGAAGACGCGCGACCAGTTCATCGCGAACGGGCGCACCGTCGAAGAAGTCGCGACGTTCATCGGCGCGGATAGCTTGGGGTACCTCAGCATCCAGGGCCTGATCAAGGCTCTCAAACATCCACGCGACGACCTGTGCCTCGGATGCCTTACGGGCGAGTATCCCGTCGAGATTCCCGGGGAGAAGGTGCGGGGCGTCAAGCCGCTCGAGACGTTCGCGACCGCAAAGCGCGCGCCTGCCGCCCGAAAGGTTTAATCGCGGAGCCCTCATCGACGGCCGCGCGGGCCGGTAGATCAGTTGGAAGATCGCTACATTGGCATTGTAGAGGTCGTGGGTTCAAATCCCACCCGGTCCACTTCCGCCTGACGTACGGGAAGCCGGCGCGGCGGTTCGGATTGTGGTTCCTTGCCGCAAGTTGTGTACATGGCCCTTTAGTGCGCGGCCCTCCTCATGACGATTCATGCCATTGGATTCGTGGGTCCGTCGCCTCGTCCCAGTGCTCACCGTAGCCGTCATGCTCACGGCAGGGCTGAACGCCGGACGGGTATCGGGGTGGACCCCCGGAGGCGGGTCCTGCAACGGAGGTTGGCGGATGATCAGCCAACAGGACGATTCCTTCCTCTGGCAAGAGACATTCTTGCCGTTCCGCTCCGCGGCGTGGACCGGTACCGTCCAGCTCTGGGAAAACTGGGACTCCCACTGCTACGTGATTGACGTCCGACTCATCTACACAGGAACCAACGCCGGCGGGCACCTCGCCGTGAACGGGAACGTGTTCGTCAGCTTCACGGTCCAATATCCCAATCCCTTCGCGGACTACGGCAACGTGGCGCAGGACGCATACGGCGACCTCACCACATGGACCCCCGCGAACGATTCCGCCGTCCAATCCCGGTTCAACATTAACGACCGGGGGGCGGATGAGTTCCTCCTGCAGGCGCCGGGTGGCCCCTTCGTCCTCAGCGAGGTCACCGCCACCTTCGAACTCCCCTTGCAACTCGTCGGGCACACCGTGTACGCGCAGGCGCACGTCGGGGCGAACCTCTGCGAATGCTCGGCCAAGCCCGTTGACGTGCCGGGTCAGACCCCGCCACCTCTGACCCAGATCTGGGGCGTCTACATCCACGCGCACGACGACGACTGGCAATTGTTCTTGGCGCCCGACGGGTACTTCGACCTCCAGAACTCGAACCACATCCTCGTCGTGTACGTGACCGCGGGCGATGCGGGGCAGGGCCAATCGTACTGGAGCGCCCGGGAACAGGGCGCGGACGCGAGCGTCCGGTACATTGCGGGCGCGGGACTCAACGAGAGCTCTGCCTCCGTCGCGTACTGCTACACAGGGCAATTCCAAGTCTGTCACGACGTGTGGACATGGACGTATGGCCCCGCCGTCTCCGTGTTCATGCGATTGCCCGACGGGGGCGTTCACGGCGGCGGGTTCCCGTCCACGAACTATGAGACGCTGGAGAAACTCCGGGATGGGCAGATCGCAAGCATCAATGCGGTCGACGGATCGGCGCGGTACGACGGCTGGTCGGATCTCACGTCGACATTGGCGGCAATCATCAACGCGTACGCGCCCCACGATTCGACGACGTCCGTGCATGCCCCGGACTTCGACCGGGACCTCCAGACGACGCAAGCGCCCGAGTGTTACAACTGCTCGGATCACGCGGACCACCTCGCCGTGGGGGACGCGGTGAACGACATCACGATCGGACAGAACGCGCCGTGGCGCCGCGCTTGGTACATTGACTACCCGATCTGTTGGGCGGACCCGCGGTTCCCGGAGAACCTGGACTCGAACGCGTACAGCGTGAAGAAGGCCACGTTCATGGCCTACAGCGACAAGGTGAAGGAGCTCACGGGCGTCGACGAGTACGCGCAGATGCCGTGGTTTTGGGAGAACTGCTTCCACCGGGACTACTTCCGGAGTGTCTAGTCGAGTCGCGCCCCCGTCACGCGACCCAAGAAGGAGCGAGGAGGGGTCATTTGGAAACCCTCCGTTTCCGATCTACCAGCGCTAACCGATTGTGTACGTGGCGTTGATGTCCATTCCTCTCTTGATGCGCAGCCATGGTCGGAGATGGGAGCGCGGAAGGTCACGCGTACGACGCCCGCAGAACATGGATCGCGAAACTCGGACGGCGTCGGCCTCCTTCCGTCGTCCCCGCCGTGATCGCCTTCGTACTGTCCGTGATGGCGTTGAGCCCGGGCATGGCATTCGGATCCGGGGGCAACGCCCCGGCCGGATGCAGCTCGGGTTGGACGACGATCGCGACGTACGGGAACTCCTTCGTCTGGAACGAACCCTTGCCCGGGCTGCGCTCCGTCTCGTGGAGCGGGTCCGTCAACCTCCGCGAGAAGCTGGACTCGAACTGCAACGTCGTCGGAATCCGAATCGTCTACGCGGGCTCCCCGGGGGGCGGCACCCTCGCGATCGTGGGCAACGCGTTCGCGTCGTTCACCGTCCAATATCCGACGCCGTTCACAGACTATGCAAACGTCGGGACCAACGCGTACGGAGACCTCGTGGCGTATTCCCCGACCGGCAATTCCGCGGTGCAGGCGCACCTGAACATCAACGCCCGCGGCGCGGATGAGCTCTTCGTTCAAGGACCCGTCGTCGTCAGCGGCGTGACCGCGCAGTTCAGCCTAGGCACCAACCTCCTCGGCAACACGGTGTACGCGCAGATCCACGCCGGCTACAACCTTTGCCAGTGCAGCACGACCGGCATGTTCCTCTCAGGCTCTCCGCCGCCACCGCCACCCCCTCCGCCTCCTCCGCCGCCCCCGCCAACGACGCCGTGGGGCGTCTACATCCACGCCCACAACGACGACTGGCAACTGTTCGAGTCCCCCGAGTCCTATTACGAATATCAGACCGGGCACAATCTCCTGTTCATCTACGTGACCGCGGGCGACGCGGGGCAGGGCCAATCGTACTGGAGCGCCCGGGAGGAGGCCGCGGATGCGAGCGTGCAATACCTCGCGGGGCCGGGTCTCCAGGACAGCGGCGCGACAGTAACCGTGTGCTACAGCAACCCCGTCCAGGTGTGCCACAACGTGTGGCAGCGGACGTACGGACGCGGGACCTCGATCTTCATGCGCCTCCCGGATGGCGGCGTCCAAGGCGGGGGATTCCCGTCGACGAACTACGAAACGTTGGCGAAGCTCCGCGACGGGCAGATCGGCGCCATCAATGCCGTCGACGGATCGACGCGGTACAATGGATGGTCGGACCTCACGTCGACGTTGGCCGCGATCATCGATGCGTACGCGCCCCATGACTCGACGACCGCAATCCACGCGCCGGATTACGACCGCACCCGCCAAACGACGCAGATCGACATCTGCCAGAACTGCCCGGACCATGCGGACCACTTGGCGGTCGCCGACGCGGTCTACGTGATCACGGTCGGCGCGGGCGCGCCGTGGACGACGACGGTCTTCATCGACTACCCGATCTGCTGGGCTGATCCGCGGTACCCGGAGAACCTGAGCCCGACGGACTACGCGCTCAAGAACGAGAGCTTTTGGGCGTACAACAACAAGATGAAGCAGCTCACGGGCGTCGACGAATACAAGTCGATGCCTTGGTTCTGGGAGAACTGCTTCCACCGGGACTACAGCCGCGGGGCGGGGACGAGCAACCAACCCGGGATCGAGAGCGTGCCTTCCGGCACGCCGACCGTGAGCCCAGGCCCATCGGTCCAATACGCCCGGGCGGGTGCGTTGGCGGGGGAGACGACATTCGACTACCGAAGCCTCCTCTGCGGCGTCTGAGGTCCGCGGGGGCCAGAAAGGATTTACGCGTGGGGCGGGTCGGCATCGCGGATGCCGCCGAAGGCTACACTCGCTTGGCTCCTCGAGGACGACCAGCCCGCCATCCAGTACCTCGCTCTCACCCAGCTGCTCCATCGGGGGGCGGATGACGCCGAGGTGGTTACCGC
>VBMQ01000068.1 GCA_005878375.1 Methanobacteriota archaeon
TGGGGTCCATGTCGCCCCCCCATCCGTCGAGGACTTTGCCGAACTTCGCTTCGACCTCGTCGACCGTCCGGCGGAGCTGGCGGCGGATCTCGGCTTCGTGGCCCGTCCCCGCCAACACGGCGGCGAGGAAGACGTCCTTCCCGCGCTCGATGAGCACCCCGAAGTCCCCGAACTCGAGCTTGTTCAGCTCCTGCCCTTCGCCGTACTTGAAGGAGTCCTTCACGAATTCTTGGACGGCGGTGAGCATCGCGCCGAGGATGTCGCGATCCTTGTCGCCCTCGCCCGCCAAACTGCGAGAGACGTGATAGAGGAGGACGCCGGCGCGATGGATGAGGAACGCTTCTTCGATGGCGGGTTTGCGAGACCGCCAAACCCATAGCCCGGCCGCACCCCCGCCCGCGGCGACGAGACCGAGGAGCAGGAAGAGGAACGGGTTCGGCGGTTCCGGTACGACCGGGGGAACGACCACCGCCAATTCGAGGGAACGAGGCGCCGCGGTCCAGCCGAATCCCTTCGCATCCGAATAGGCGAGCGCGAACCTTACGAGCAGCGTCTGGTTCGCCGGCGCCCCCGCGACCCGCGCGACGAACACGAACGCGTGGAACCCGGGGTCGACGTTCGGAATCGTCCAACTCGATGCGCCGGTCCGGAGCCCGCCCGTCGTGTCGGAGACGAGAACGAGCTCGGAGGGGAGCGTGACATTCATCCACGCGGTGGCCGCCTTGGCGGTGCCGGTGTTCGCGTATCCGACCGTGAATGTCGCGACGCCATCGACCTTGGGGGCGGGGGGATCTTCCGTGACCGTGAGATCGAGGACCGGGAACGCGACCGTGAACGTTCCCGCGGCCGTGACCGACACGCCGTTTCCTTCCGTGGCGGTGATGAGGAACGACCATGCCCCGGAGTCCGTCGGCTGGTTGTATGAATACTCGTACAGGGCCCATGTCCCCCCCGGGTCGGAAGCCACCCGGAGGAACGTCGCTTGCGTCGCGGCGGCGCTTCCGTCGGGCGCGGTCACGTTCCCCATGACGCTCGCGATCTCCCCGGTTCCGAACGGGTCGCTCACGTTCGCCTGGAGTCGAACCCGATCTTGCGAGGAGAACGTCGAGGCGATGCCGCGCGCGTCAAGCAGATCGACGCGATCGACCGAGATGTACGTGCTCGTCGTGACGACGACCGCGGAAGGCAGGTCTGAACGGTTGTATCCGAGCCAGAGGTCGGCCCCGGACACCTTGAACACGCGCAGTTCCGTGATATTCCCACGCAGGACGAGGTGGTCCGCGATCCCGAGGTCGAGGCTCCGGCTCTCGAACGTCCCTGCGTTGCCGTCCACGGAGACCGTCGTCGCGACCGAGGCGATCACCGCCGTTCCGGAAGTCCCGCGATCGTAGAGGGTCGCGTTGACTGTCGCGGTGGACCCTGCCGGGTTCGGGGCGTCGAAGAAGAGCGTCGCGGTCACGCCGCCCCGGATCCAGAAGGCTTTCGCGAACGCGGGGACCAGCGTCCAATTTGCACCGGCGCTCCCGATCGTCATGCCCGCCGCGCCGTCGCCCTCGAAGTCCTCGAGGACCCCGGTCGGGGGCGCGGCCACGAGCCGATCCCAGGTCCCGACAGGAAGGGCGTCGTGCGCGAGGTACATCGGCTTCGGCTTGAGGGCGACGAGGACCGTGGCGCTCGCCGTGGACGACGACTGGGATGCGCCCAAAGAATCCGTGTAGTCGAGGTGGGCGATCGTCGTAAGGAACGTCCCGCCCGGCGCCGCGGGATTGACGGTCACGGTCACCGCGAACGCGTTGGGTCCGTTGCGCACACCGCCAAATCGCCACGACGCAGGACCGGTCGACGTCCCGTTCACGGATGCCGCGTTGTCCGAGACGACACTCATGGCCGCGGGCAACGTCAGATTCACCCACCCGTTCGGCGCGGGGCGAAAGCCGGAATTGTTCAGGTAAACGGTGAAGGTAGCGGGGCCGCCGGGCGGCGTCGACCGCCGGTCAACCGCCAGGCCGACCGCGATTTCGGGCTCCGCGGGTATTCCATACGTCACGTACGTCAGGTCGACGCTCGTCGGCGTCCCCCAAGCCCCGTTCGTCGCTTGGACGGATTGACCCGCCACGACGTCTGCGTTCGAATGGATCCACGTGTATCCTTGAGCGGCGCCGTTTGAGGCTACGATCCAATAGGCTCGCCCGGCGGTCAGCGTCGGACGCGGGGTGACGGGGAAGTCGAGCCACCCCGTCCCCGAGCGAACGTTCGCCCCACCCGCGATCGTGGTGCCGTCGGGGAGGCCACCCACGTCGCCCTGAATCGTCACGTTCAGCGCGTCCCCCTGGGCGCCCACGTTCGTGACGTACAGGGTCACGTTCGAGAGGACGAACGTCCGGGTCGGCGTGAACGACTGCCCGGCCTGGTGCGTGGTCGTGATGAAGAGGATGACGGTCGTGTCGACGGAGTCGCCGGTCCCCGAGGTCGCCTGGTTCGCGTTGAACGAGCGGTCGCCGTACCCGGTCGCAACCCCAACCGAGGAGAGGAGGAAGAGGGCGAGGAGTCCCGCCCGGAGAACCATGGCCACGTCCGTGATTACGAGGGAGGTCTCAAAAGGCCTTCCCTAGCGATTATCGCCGGGGATACCGTCCTTCGCCGGACCCCGAGCAAAGGATAAGAGGGGCCGCCTCGTACGAGGCCGGATTGTGAACGACCTTGGACTGGACCCCCGCGTAGTGGACGCCGCGAAGGCGGCGGGGATCGTTGAGCTCACGGAGCCCCAGCTTCAGGGAATCCCGCCGATTGTGGCGGGCAGAAACGTGCTTCTTGTCGCCCCGACGGGGATCGGCAAGACCGAAGCGGCCATCCTTCCGATCTTCCATCACCTCCTTCGGGAGGACCCCAAGCGAATCGCCGCCCTGTACATCACCCCTCTGCGCGCGCTGAACCGGGACATGCTTCGAAGGATGACGTTCTTCGCGGAGCGCCTCGGACTCGACGTCGCGGTGCGGCACGGGGACACCCCGCCGCAGGAGCGGGCCCGGTTGACGCGCAAGCCGCCGCAGCTCTTGATCACAACGCCAGAGACGTTCCAGGTCCTCTTCACCGGCGAACGGCTCCGCGCGCAACTCGCGAATGTCCGCTGGGTGGTCGTCGACGAGATCCATGAGCTCGCGAACGACGATCGGGGATCGCAGTTGGCGGTGGGGCTCGAACGGCTTGCCACGTTGGCGGGGCGCGAATTCCAGCGGATCGGCTTGAGCGCGACCGTCGGCTCGCCCGATGAGGTCGCGGCATTCTTGGGCGGAGTGGGCCGGCCCGTCGAGATTGTCCAGGTGCGCATCCCGAAGGGCGTACGCATCTCCGTCGAATGGCCCGATTCGGGCGCTGAAGACGAGCGAATGGCCGAGGGGCTCCACGTCGCGCGTGATCAGGCCTCCGCGTTGCGGCGATGCCGGGAGCTCATCCAGCACCATCGATCGACGCTCCTCTTCACGAACACCCGAGACACCGCGGAATTCCTCGCCTCCCGCCTCCGCCTCTGGTCGGACGATCCCCCGATCGGCGTTCACCACGGTTCCCTCTCACGGGACGTGCGAATTCAGATGGAGGACGACTTCAAGGCGGAGCGGCTCAAGGGCTTGATTTGCACCTCCTCCTTGGAGCTCGGCATCGATGTGGGCAGCGCGGATTTCGTCCTCCAATACAACAGCCCGCGCGAGGTCACGCGCCTCGTCCAACGCATCGGTCGATCCGGGCATGGGGTCGGGGAGGTGAGCGACGGCGCGGTCGTCTCGATGAACGAAGACGACTTCACGGAGGCAAGTGTGATCGCGCGCCGCGCGCTGGCGCAGGAACTCGAGCCCCTGGTGGTGCGGGAGCACAACTATGCGGTGCTCGCGAACCAGCTCGCCGCGATGGCGATGTCCGCGTCGAGCGTGGACGCGGGAGACGCGTTCTCGCTCCTGCGTGCGTCCCATCCGTTCCGGAACTTGACCCGCGCGGACTTTGACGCGTTGTTGAACCAACTCGCGGACCTCCATATCGTCTGGGTCCGCGACGAACGGTTCGGCCGCTCCCGGGGGACGATGACGTACTTCTTCGAGAACATCTCGATGATCCCGGACGTCAAGACGTACCGGGTCGTCGACATCTCGTCCCGCCGCACGATCGGCACGCTCGACGAATGGTTCGTGGCGGAGAACGCGAAGCTCGGCGCGACGTTCGTGATCAAGGGGAGCGCCTGGCGGTTCGTCGAGTTTCGCGACGACGGTCAGATCCTCGTCGAGCCCGTGAAGGACCTCGGTGAGATCCCGTCTTGGATCGGGGAGGAGATTCCGGTCCCGTTCGCGGTCGCGCAGGAGGTCGGCGCGCTGCGCCGCACGCTGGACTTCGGCCCGTACCCCGCCAACCCGGTCGGCACCGAGCACGTTCGGGACTACGTGCGCGGGCAGAAGGAGTTGCCCGTCCCAACGGACCGGACGATCACGATTGAAGCCGCCAAATCGATGATTGTCGTGAACGCGTGCTTCGGCACCCGGGTGAACGAGACGCTGGGCCAGCTCGTCTCCTCCCTCCTCAGCGCCCGCTTGGGCGAGTCCGTGGGCATGAACACGGACCCGTACCGCATCGTCCTCCAGGTCCCACGGGCGGTCGATCCGAAGCAGGTCCTCGAGTTGCTCAAGCCGGACGATCCCGACGCCCTCGAGCCGCTGCTCCGCGTCGTCCTCCGAAATTCAAACTTCCTCCGTTGGGCGTTCATCCATGTCGCGAAGAAGTTCGGGGCGATCCGGCGGGACGTGGATTGGGAGTCGGTGAACCTCGGTCGACTCCTCAAGACGTTCGAAAACACCCCGCTTTTCGAGGAAGTGCTGGGGAAGGTCTTCTGGGAACGCATGGACATCCCGAACGCCGCCAAAGTCCTGCGCGGGATCAAGGACGGGACGGTCGAGGTCCGAATCGGGAAGCTCTCCCCGATCGGACGCGTTGGCTTGGAGCGAGGACGCCACCTCGTCATGCCCGCGCGCGCGGACAAGGCCACGCTCACCGCCCTCCGGAATCGCCTCGAAGGCGAACCCATCCTCCTCCTCTGCATGAATTGTCGGTCGGCGTCCCGCGCCGCAGTCCGCGACCTGAAGGCGAAAGTTACCTGCCCCGTTTGTGGCGCGAAGATGGTTGCCATCCTTCGCCCGTACGAGCGCGAGGACGCCTCGCTCCTGACGAAAGAACGACTCTCGAAGGGCGAGCGGGTCGAGCTCAAGCGTCTCTACACCAACGCGAGCCTGGTGAGCGCACACGGAAAGAAGGCGGTCTTCGCCCTCGTCGCGCGCGGTGTCGGTCCGGATACTGCGGCGCGGATCCTGCGGAACTTACACGAAGACGAGGACGCGTTCCTCCGCGACCTCTTGGCGGCGGAAATCAATTATGCGAGGACCCGGCGGTTCTGGGACTGACCCGACCGTGCGCCGCGACCCGCAATGCGTCGAGCCGTCGGGCGAACTGGCGGCGGACCGCCCTCATCAGTTCCTCCATCGGGCGGAGCCGGTACAGATAGGCGAGCCGCTTGCCGGCGGTGACGACCGCGCGTCGTTCGAGGATTCCTCGACGGAGGAGGAGGGCCAAGTTCCCCCGTACGCTGCGCTCGCTCATCCGGACGCGCGACACGATTTCCTGAACGGAGAGCTGGCGGGAGGACCGGGCGAGCAGCTCGACGATTCGCGCCGCGGTTTTCGGGAGCCGGAGCGCGTCCGAGAGGTGGCGGCTGAACCGACGGATCGACGCGGACGCCATTACGGACAATGATGTGGGCCGGGCTATTTCAACGTTCTGCCGTTTCACGTATGCAAGTTCATTTGCAGTAGGCGGAACGAAACCATAATGAGGGGACCTCCCCATCGTCGGCGCGAAGGCCGCTGGGGGCGGATGCAGCGCATGGTGTCGTACGATTCGAGCGGAGTCAAGATCGTCCTCACGGCGCCGCGCGGGGAGATGAGCTCCTACAGCGGCGATCCGTTCGCCGCCTTCATCGCGGTCTTTCCGGAGAAGGTCGTCCCCCGTCTCATCCTCCGTCCGGAGTGGTTCAACCCGAGGGACAACGACGATGGGAGCGCGCGGTTCATGCCGTACGGGCTGCGCAAGATCGAAGCGCTCCTTCTGAACGCGGGAATCCCGAGGGAGGACATCGTGAGTTGCCACCCCGACAACCTCGAGCAGTTCGTCGGGCCGAAGACGAAAATCGTGGGCATTACGAGCATGGACCCGATGGGACTCGCGTACGTCTCGGTCACCTACAGCAGCATGATCGCGGTCCCCGGAGAGACCGTGGACGCCCGTGAATTCCGGCGGATCATGGAGAACCCCGTGTTCCAGGAATGCGATCCCATCGTCATCGTCGGGGGCGCGGGGGCTTGGCAGATTCGCCATGCGGGGATGGTCGAGAAATGGGGGATCGACGTCCTGATGCACGGGGAGGGAGAGCTCACGGTCGTCGACCT
>VBMQ01000069.1:0-460 GCA_005878375.1 Methanobacteriota archaeon
GGCGGCGATGAATGGGAAGAATTACGACCAGGCCGCGGGCATGGCCGTCCAAGGACGCCAAGCGCTCATGAAGGCCCTCCCCGACGCGCTTCAGAAGGAGATGAAGAAGGCGCGGAACGCCCTCCTCGATCTGAAGGTGAAGGGCGGAGACCTCACGAAGTCCGTCGGACTGCTCAAGCAGGCATCGATCCATTTGAAGCGAGAAGAGTATGCGGACGCCGTCCGATTCGTCCGCATGTTCCAGGACGAGCTCCGGAAGCCACCCTAGAACGCGAGCACTTCCATCTCCCGCTCGAGGTTCTTGATCTCCTGCTCCTTCATCGTCTTCGTGCTCACGGAGACGAGGAGGACGAACGGGCTCTCGGAGGTGTGGTCGACGAGGCGGCGGAGGAATTTGAGGACCGCATCGAAGCTGATGCTGCTCACGAGGTACTCAACGCCGTCGAGCATGATCACGCCG
>VBMQ01000069.1:474-10948 GCA_005878375.1 Methanobacteriota archaeon
TCCACCGTGCTGCTCTCCCGTTCCGTGAGCCACAAGATGCGCCCGACTTTCAAGTCGTGCTTCTCGCGCACCCGTTTGGGATTCGAGCGCGTGATAAGCAGGGCGCGACCGTCGTCGCGGGCAGCCGCGGTCAGAAGGGAGAACGCATGCTCGGGCCGATCCTCCTCAACGAGGTAGCAGTGACCAGCTTGGATCCCCTTTTCCGCCGCCGCAAGCTTCGCGCCTGCGCGTCCGGTGTCCAGTTCGCTCAGGTCCCTGAGCACTTGTCGCGCTAGGTCCAAACTCACGGGCTGACCCATTAGCGAGGAGAAGGCAACCACGCGGTTCAGGGCTCCCCCGAGCTCACGGATGTTGTTCTCCACGCGGCGCGCGATGTACGCGATGAGCTCCTCGTCGACGGGCACGCCGGCGTCCTGGGCTCTCCGTCGGAGGATGGCCACGCGAGTGTCGTATTCCGGCGACTGAATGTCCGCGATCAGCCCGGATTCGAAGCGCGACACGAGACGGTCCTCGAGGTCCGGGATCTCTTTGGGGGGGCGGTCGCTCGTGAGCACGATCTGCTTGTTCGCGTTGTACAGGTCGTTGAACGTGTGGAACAGCTCCTCCTGGACGTCCCCCTTTCCCGATAGAAAGTGGGCGTCGTCGACGAGCGCCACGTCCAGGGTGCGGAACTTCTCCCGGAACTCCTGGAGGCGGTTGTTCGCCTGTGCTTCCTTGAACTCGTTGCTGAACCCTTCCGCCGTCACATACACGACCTTGGATCCGTTGTTTTCGCCGAGGATTGAGTTGCCAATCGCGTTGAGGAGGTGCGTTTTGCCGAGGCCCGGGCCGGACGTGATGAAGAGCGGGTTGTAGGCGTTGTGGGGCGACTTCGCCACCGCCGCGCTTGCGGCGTGGGCGAACCGGTTGCTCGGACCGACGATGTAGGTCTCGAAAGTGTACTGGCGGATCAGGTTCGTCCGCTCGTCGCGCGTCGTCGGCTTCCCTTCGATCGCACGGGCGACCTGGACCTCGGAGATGTCCGTCGGCCGGCCCTCCGCCGCGCGCGCCTTCACGATCATCTCGAAGACTTGGCGGGCGCGATCCTGGAGCTGGGCCTCCCGGTCTTCCCCTTCGACGGCAGGCGTTTCGGCGGCTTGGAGGCGCGCGAGCTCCGCGCCGACTTCCGCAAGGCCCTCGGAGACGGCTTGGTGGTTCGCCGGATTCCGCGCCGCCTCGCGGAGCGCCGCGACTCGACCCAAGAGGGCCGGCTCCGTGATCCCCGCGAGCTGCGCCCGGAGCGGCTCCATCCGCGTCACCGCCGCCTCAAACGCTTTGAGCGCACGCGCCGCGTTCGACCCGCCTGCCTTGACGTTCTCCGTGAGGGCGGACACGTCGTATCCCGCTTCCCGCCAGCGTGCGACGATCGCGTCCGCGTCGGGGGCAGGGACGGCGACCTTCGCCACCCTTGTAGCGATAGGCTTGAGCGTGCTCTTCATGGGTCTGACCGCTCGATCGATGGCAGCGCGGGGATAGGCGGCGCGGATTGCCTCGACATCGACTTTCGCGTGGACCTCGATCGCGCAGCGCTCCGAGTACGAGTCCTCCATCACGGCCTGGAGGGCGGGCTTGGCCTCGGTGACCTTGTCGCCTCGAACGTGAAGCGCGAGTTCCGGGTTCCCCTCGACCACGACGACGTATCCCCGGGCGGCCCCTTGGTCGCCCGAGACGTCCGTCTGGAGGTACCCCGTGAACGAGTACCGTTTGAGGTCCACCAGGACCTTCTTCAACGCGTCCGTCCCGCCCGGGGTCGTCCGGACGAGCTTCCCCTCGGGAAGCACAAGTTCGATGGCCAGGGTCGTTCCCGCTGCGCTAGATGCGGGGGGAGCCATAAAAACGTTCTCCGGTGGGCTCCGGGAACGTCTCCAGAGGAACCGCCGGGACGAGCCGGCGGCGGACGAGGTCGGAGAGGGCCGGGAACAAGCGGGGCGAGGGGCCCGCGGGGAGGAACGTCCGGACCTCACCGTCGAGCACCGCGAGGAGGCCGACGGACTCCGCCTCGAACCGGTGGCGGTGGCGAACCGCATGGATCGCGCGTTGGAACGGAAGGGCGACGTACGCCTCCGAGGCCCAGACCTGGTAGGCCACCGCCTGGCGAAGGGCCTGTCGCCAGCGGGCGAGCTTCAATTCCACGGCGACGAGGGCGTCGTCCGACACCGCCACGAGATCGGCTCGCCGGCCGGACACGGCCACCTCAGCGACCGCACGGCATCCCCGGTCCGTGAAGTGGCGGGCGAGCGGGGGAAACAGGTCGGCCTCGCGCACGGCCGCGAACTGCCCTCTTAGGATATACGGATGACGTACGGGTTCGCAAAAGTACGAAAGGCCTATAACGAATTCTTTCCTTCCCGCGAGCCGTGGGCGAGTTCTACACCCTCGGTGACGTCGACCTCGCCGGGAAAACGGTCCTCGTCCGCGTCGACATCAATTCTCCGCTCGACCCTCGCTCCGGCCGGATCCTCAGCGACGCCCGGATCCGGGAGCACCTCGCCACCCTCCGGGATCTCCGGGAGGCCAAGGTGGCCGTCCTGGCCCACCAAGGACGCGCGGGGAAGGACGACTGCGTCCCGCTGGAATCCCACGCCGAGCGGATGGCGGCGCTCCTCGGGCGGCCGGCGGCGCAAGACGCGATCCGGAACCTCAGCCCGGGCGAAATCGTCGTCCTCGAGAACACACGGTTCTACGCGGAGGAGGACGCCCTCTCCGACAAGCCGGTGGAGAAGATGGCAAAGAGCCACCTTGTCCAGCGCCTGGCCCCCCTCGCGCAATACTTCGTCCTCGACGCGTTCGCCGCGGCGCATCGGGCGCAGCCAAGCCTCGTCGGCTTCTGCGAAGTCATCCCTACGATCGCGGGTCGCGTCGTCGAGCGGGAGCTTGAGATGTTGAATCGCGCGCTCACCTCGGACGCGAGGCCGAAACTCGCGATCTTTGGGGGCATCAAGGCGGACGACTCGTTGGCGGTGACGCGGCACATGCTCGAGAAAGACACGGTCGATCGCGCGCTCACCACGGGCGGGGTCGGCCTCCTGTTCCTCGACGCGCAGGGGGTCGACATCGGCAAGCCGACGCGGTCGGTCCTCGAGAAGGAGATTGAGGACTACGGCGAGCAAGTCGCCGCCGCCAAGGCCGTCCTAGGAAAGTTCGGGAACCGGATTGAGGTGCCCCGCGATCTTGCCTTGAACGTGGACGGGCGGCGTGTCGAGACGCCGGTGAAGGAGCTCCCCGCCGCGCACCCGATTCAAGACATCGGGCTCGAGACGATCGGCCATTTCGCCACCCTCATTGGCGGGGCGAAGACGATAGCTGGAGCCGTTCGCGGTCGGGACGCGGGAGCTGTTCACGGCGGTGGCGGAGTCGGACGCGTTCACGGTCATTGGCGGGGGGCACACGGTCGCGGTGGCCGAGGCGCTCGGGCTCGAGAAGGAGTTCGATCACGTGAGCACGGGCGGCGGCGCCCTCATCAATTACCTGGCGGGGAAGCCGCTCCCGCTGGTCGATGCCCTCCGTCGGTCGAGACAGAAATTTGGCGCCTCGATCTAGGACGTATCCATATAAGCGCGGGCGGGTTCGTCGGCACCCATGGTTCGGCGCCCCCTGATCCGGAGGCCCCCGGAGTGGGGCGTCGATCCGGTGCCCGCGGAAGCAAGGCAACTCCGGGCGTTCGACGTTTTCGTGTTCTGGTCGAGCCTCGGCGTGGGCCTCCTCGTCCTCGCGGCGGGAGCCCTCCTCGTCCTCGCGTTCGGCCTCACCCTGTGGGAATCGCTGGTGGTTTCCCTTGCGGGCTCTTTGGTCGGGAGCCTGATGTTGGCGGGGGCCGCTCATCACGGGAGCAAGGCCGGCGTCCCGACAATGGTGAGCTTGCGGCCGATCCTCGGGCGCCGCGGGTCGTACGCCGCCTCTGCGCTCAACGTCCTGCAGCTCCTCGGGTGGGCCGCCTTCGAGCTCCTGATCATGGGCATCGCGGCGTCGGTCCTCCTCCTCGGGCGGCTCGACTTTCTCACCGCGAGCGCGTTCGTCCTGGTCTTTGGCGGCGTCGTCGCGACCCTCGCCCTCGGCGGCCCGTTGGCGGTGATCCGAGCGTGGCTCGAGAAGTTCGCGATCTGGCTCGTGTACGCGTCCACGATCGTGATCGCGGTCGCGTTGGCGCTGCGCGGCGTCGCGTGGAACGCCCGGCCGACGGCCCCTTCCTTCAGTCCGCCGGGCTCGCTCCTCCTCGGCCTCGACCTCGTCATCGTGATGCCCGTTTCCTGGTGGCCCCTAATCGCGGACTACAACCGGTTCGCCCGCACCGCCAAGGCGTCCGCCGCCGGGACGACGTTGGGATACGTGGTCGCGAACACCGCGTTTTACGTCCTCGGCGCCGCCCTCGCGGTCTACGCCCTTGCGTACGCTCCCGCCTCGGGCGACTTCCTCTTCCTTGCCGCAATCGGGTTGCTCGGCCTCGGGGCCTTCCCCCTCCTCTTCATCCTCGTCGACGAGACCGACAACGCGTTCGCGAACGTCTACTCGACCGCGGTCTCCGTTCAGAACCTCGCGCCGAAGCGCCGCCAATTTGGGCTCATCCTCGCCGCGACCGTCGTCGCGATCGCGGGTGCGTGGTTCCTCTTAGCCGTGGGCCAAGGGATTGGCGGCGGATACGAGTCGTTCCTGTTCGTGATCGGCGGCGTGTTCGTCCCACTCTTGGGCGTCGTGATCGCGGATTCGTTCCTCGTCCGTCGGGGCGCGTACCGGCTCGAGGAGTTCTTCGATGATGCGCCGCGGGTTCGATGGACGGCCATCGTGAGTTGGATCGCCGGTGGGGCAGTGTATTTCGGGATCATCGAGAACTGGATCCCCGGATTCCCGTCAATCGGAGCGACGCTCCCGTCCTTCTTGGTCGCGGCCGGCCTCCACGTCGCGCTCGCGCGGGCCGAGTCGGCGGCGTCCTCGGCGGGCCATGCGGCGCCGGGTCGCGAACACGGCTGAAGAAAGAAGCCACCGGAGGGGGTCGAACCCCCGGCCTGCGGTTTACGAAACCGCCGCTCTACCGCTGAGCTACGGTGGCGCGGGCGCACCGAAGTCCCGGGACGTAGATAATCGTTACCGCCAAAACCAACCTTAAGCATCGGCCCCCCTTCCGAGCCTCGTGTTCCGCCTCGGCGGATGGCTCTACTCCGAAGGCCGGTTCCGGAACGGCGGGGTCACGATCGACGACGGGGTGATCGTCGACGTGGAACGCACCCCGGGGCGGGCCCTGGATGCAAGGGGACTCATCCTGCCCGCATTCACGAACGCACACACCCACGCGGGCGACGCCGTCGTACGACAAGAGTTGGCGGGGAACGTCGAGGAGCTCGTTGCCCCGCCGCACGGCTTGAAGCATCGCGTCCTCGCGCGCGCCTCCGACGCGGCGGTTGTCGCCGCCAGCCGTGACTACCTCGAACGGATGGCCCGGGGAGGGACCCAAGCGTTCTGGGACTTCCGGGAGATGGGCTTGCGGGGAATCCGACAGCTCTGCGAGGCGGCGCTCGGCCTGCCCCTGCGTCCAAAGATCTTCGGGCGTCCCTCGTCGATGCGCTACAATCGCGACGAGGTACGGGCGATTCTCCGCGCCTGCGACGGCATCGGCATCAGCTCTCGACTCGACTGGGAGCCGCGGGCGGCCGCCAAGCTTGCGAAGGATGCACACGATGCTCGAAAGGTGTTCGCGACCCATGCCAGTGAGCGAATCCGGGAAGACATCGACGACGTGCTCGAATTGAAGCCCGACCTCCTCGTCCATCTGACAGAGGCGACCGAGAGCGATCTCTCCCGCGTCGCGGACGAAGGAATTCCGGTCGTGGTGTGCCCGCGATCGAACGCCTTCTTCGGCAAGATCCTCGACCTTCCGCGGCTCGCGCGTTCGGGCGTCCCATTCTTTCTCGGCACGGACAACGCAATGGTGAACGGGCCTTCGATGTTCCGCGAGATGGACTTCGCGTGGAAACTCGCTCGGCTGAAGGGAGGCGTCGCTCCCCGCGTCATCCTCGACGCGGCGCTGGCCGGCCGAAAGGGTTTAACGGCCTCCCCCGACGTCGCGCTCGCTCCGGGCGACCCCGCCGACGTGATCGTCCTCGACGTCGCAGGCGAACCGACCTTTGGCGGGGTGTTCCGCTCGGGGGAGGCCGACCTCGGATTCGTCGGCCTCGGGGGACGCGCATGGCTCCGAAAGGACAGACGACTCGTGGAACTCGCGCCGCCAAAAGCGGGCACAGCCCGCCGTCGTACTCCCCGCCAACACCGGCGCGCACGGTCCGCGAGGTCATGACGCGAGACTCGATCACCGCGACGATCCCAGGAACTCGGACTGACGTCCTGCGGCTTCGTGTCAAGCACAAGATCACCGGCGTCCGCATCGACCTCGTCACGGTGCTCGCATAGCGAGATACCTTTTTGGCGGGAGGCGCTTACCCCGCCGTGCCCTCCCGGTACGACGAGTTATGGTCCCTCTCCGTACGCCGGGGCTTCTTCTGGCCCGCGGTGGACCTGTACGGGGGATTGGCGGGCTTCTACGACTACGGGCACCTCGGCGCCGCGATGAAGCGGAACTGGGAGGACCTCTGGCTCGAGACGTTCCTCGGGCTCGACGAGAACTACCAGCTCGTCGACCCCACGATCGCCCTGCCCGAGGCGGCCTTGAAGGCGTCGGGACACGTCGACCACTTTTCCGACCTCCTCGTCCGGTGCACGAAGTGCCGGGAGACCTGGAGGGCCGATCACCTTCTCGAAGATGTCACGCACGAAGCCCACGAGGGGTTGACCGCTGCCGAGGCGGACGCGAAGATTCGGGAGCTCAAGGTGCGCTGTCCAAAGTGCAAAGGCGAACTGGGTCCCGCCCAACCGTTCAACATGATGTTCCCGCTGGCGGTGGGACCCTTGGGGACCGATCGGGCATACTTGCGGCCCGAGACTGCCCAGGGGGCCTACCTGAACTTCAAGCGAGAATTCGAGGCACTCCGCCGGAGGCTCCCGATGGGCCTTGCGGTCATCGGACGTTGCTTCAGGAACGAGATCTCCCCCCGCCAGGGAACGTATCGGATGCGCGAGTTCCTCCAGGCGGAGCTGCAGATTTTCTTTGACCCCGCCACATGGAACGACGAACCCCAGTTCGATCCCCCGGCCGAAAGATCCATCCAAATCGCATTCGCAGACGAGAAGGGGAAGGGAGGGTTCGCCTCGCACCCAGCGCGCGCCTTGGTCGAACGTGGTCTCCCGAAGTTCTACGTGCATCATTTGGCGGTGGTCCAAGATTTCTACCTTCGGACGATGGCAGTGCCGCCGGAGCGCTTTCGATTCGCCGAGCTTTCGGAGAAGGAACGAGCGTTCTACAACAAGATCCATTTCGACATCGAGGTGAAGCAGGACTCCCTCGGCGGCTTCAAGGAGGTCGGGGGCGTCCACTATCGCTCCGATCACGACTTGGCGGCCCATCAGGCGGGATCCAAGGAGCGCCTCGAAGTTTCCGTCGACGGGCGCAAGGTCCTTCCGCACGTGCTCGAGTTGAGCTTCGGAATCGATCGCAACCTGTGGGCGCTCCTCGATCTCGGACTCTCCTCGGGGGAACGCACGGTTCTACGGCTGCCGCCCCGCGTCGCACCGATCCCCGCGGCGGTCTTCCCCCTGGTCTCGAAAGATGGACTCCCGGATCGCGCCCGAGCGGTCGTCGCGGCGCTTCGGCGGCGATGGCGCGTCGGCTATGACGAGTCCGCTTCGATCGGACGCCGGTACGCGCGAATGGATGAGGTCGGGACGCCGGTCTGCATCACGGTGGACCACGAGACCCTCAACGATGGGGCCGTCACCCTCCGCGACCGGGACTCCACGAAACAGCGACGGGTTCCCGAGGCATCACTCGTGGCCGCCTTGGACGACCTCCTCGGGGGAATACCGTTCGTCGCGACCGAATGACGCGGCGGTGCGAGTATCCGGAGTGAGAATCACACGGTTCCCTTTATTACGGCCACTCCCCGATGGAGCGCTACCGGGTTCCCGCCCCCGGGGAGGCCTTCGTGCGGTACCGCTCCACAATCCTTTCCCTCCTCATCGTCTCCCCCCTCCTGGCCTGCCTCTTCATCGGCTCCCTCCCCGCGCGAGCGACACAACTCGCGATCTTCGAGTCGGTCGAGCCGCCGTTCGTGGAGGGGCCGTACCTTTTCAAGAACCAAGATCTCGCCCAGTCGTTCACGGCCACGATGAACTACGAACTCATTCGGGTTCAGGCGATGGTCCATGACCTCGATCCGACCCAACCGGTGGATCCCCTGGACCTTTCGATCGAGACGAACAGCGCGGGCGTGCCGAGCGGGACCGTGCTCGCGACCTCGCGAGCGGACGGTGACTTCGGCTACAACTGGCTCATGTTCGACCTCACCGCGCCCGTGAATGTCACGGCCGGCCAGACGTATTGGATCGTACTCGAGGACAACAACGGAATGAGCCAGCAGTCGGGGTACAAGTGGGCGGTCAAGGGCGCCGACACCTACCCAAGGGGCGTATACGCCATCCGCAGCGGGGGCGGCGGTTGGGTCCCTTCGGCTGCCGACGACCTGCTCTTCCGAACGTGGGGAATCGACGGGCCGCAGATCGCCGCCGGAATTACCGTCGATTCCTCGACCGCAGGCGTGTGGGACCCCCTGACGTACACGATGTGTTTCAACAACACTGGCACCCGCGCAGCCACGTACGTTTGGGCGAATGTGTCGTTGTCCCCGAATACGACATACTTGTCCGATACCGCCGCGGCCGTCGGCGGAACCGCCCTCGGCCCGTTGTCGTGGCAGTTCACGGATGTCGCGGTCGGGGCCCACAACTTCCATGTCGACGTCCGGGTGAACCCCGGCATCTTCGACGGCCTGCCCATCCTCGCCGCGCTCCGGATCGACTACGCGAACCAGACCGAGGCCCTGCAGGAGCGGACCAACGCTTCGGTGACCGTCATCGCGCGCGCCCCGAGCCTCGCGGTCACTAAGACGGTAACGCCGCGCTTCCTCGCCCCGGGCGACAATGTGACGTACACGATTGGCGTTGTCAATTCTGGCTCGCGACCGTCGCCGTGGGTCTGGGTCAACGATTCCCTTCCGCCGGAGGTCACGTACGTTTCCGACACCGCCGCCATCCTTGCAAACTTCACGAGCAAATCCTTCGATGGGATTGTTCTCCACGTACTCCTGACGGATCTGCCCCAAGGTTCGTACGCGTTCGACATCCTCGCGCGCGCAGAATTCGGCTTGCGCAATGGCACGGCATTCACGAACACGGTCAACGTCGACTTTGCCGACCGGCGAGGGGTCCGTGTCGTTCCAAGCCCGACCGCGTTCGCGACGGCACGAATCGGCGGCGCTTCCATCCTCGTCGCAAAGACCGCGAACGTCACGAGCGCCCCGCCCGGCGGCGAGGTGCGATATCGAGTCCGATACGACAACCGCGGCAACGCCTCGGCCCGGACCCTCTGGATCAACGACTCTCTGCCCGCCGAGGTGGACTATGTTTCCGACAGCGGCGGCGGCTCCTATTCCACCGGCGTCGTTCGTTTCGTATTCCAGAACGTCTCGGTCGGCCTACATTCGCTTACGATCACGGCTCGGATCCGGAACGGGACCACGGACGGGACCATCGTCCAGAACATCGCCACTCTCGCGTATTCGGACTGGGACGGCAGCCCCGGTCCGGGATCGTCCTCGTATGTCGATGTGTTGGCGGCGCAACCAGTCGTGAGCGTCCGGCTTTCCGGACCCACCGTCGCGAACCCCGGAGACCATCAAAACGTGGTCGTTCGAATCGCGAATTGGGGGAACGGCACAGCGGGGGCGGTGTGGGTGAACTTGAGCCTACCTTCCACGGTCGTGCGGGAATCGGACAACGCAAGCGTGTTTGGCGGAACCGCGACTCCATGAACTTCACCGCTGCACTTGACTACCTGACACCGGCTGGCGGTCATGCGTCCGCCGCGCCGTCCACCCTCCGCGTTTCCATCATCGCGCCAATCTTCGACCTATCTCTCGCGTTCGACCGGGACGCCGTTCCGATTGGTGAAACCGTCGGGTTCGTCCTGCGCTACGCGAACACGGGGCTGGGCGTCGCTTCTGACGTGTGGATCAACCTCACGCTGCCGGAGGACGTCTCGGTCGCGAACGCCTCCGAGGCGTGGATCGCCACGACGGGGCAGCGGTTCGTGTGGCGCGAGACGGTCGTCGCTACGGGAATTCGAGAACTCCGTGTTACCTTGCGACCCGATCCGGGGCGAGCGCCGGGTCCCATCGTCGTCGACGGGACGCTGGCCTTCACGGATGCCAAAGGAAACCCCGCTGGAAGTCGCACGGAGTCGGCGGCGTTTCGGGTCCTCAGCGCCGCTTGGACCGTACAGACGTGGGCGTTCATCGTCCTCCTCGTCGCAGTCGCCCTCCTTTCCCTCTTCATC
>VBMQ01000077.1 GCA_005878375.1 Methanobacteriota archaeon
TGAGGACCGTCACGAAGCTCGTGACGAACGCGAAGAACGTGGGCCACTCGCCGACGAGACCCTCGACCAACGTCGATCCCGCGGGGATGGTGGGATCTCGGAGGTCGAGCGCGAGGAGGGTGATCGCGAAGGCGAAGATCCCGTCGCTGAACGCCTCCACCCTTCCGGTCGCCTTCTCCTCGCCGGAGCTCCCGCCCCGCTCCGCCGCGCGCCCATTGTCCATTCCGGCGGAGCAACGACGGGCGTGGGATGAAGGTTGCCGCGTCCGGAGAGCTCAGAACCGCGTGTGATATTCACCGCGCAAGGTATTTCCGTCGTCTCCATGAGTCGCGCTCTAGGAGATTCCCATGGGCGTCTTCGACAAGTTGAAGTCTGCCGGCCAGGCGATGACCGGCGGTTCGGCGAAGGTGAGCATCGAATACCCGTTGCAGACCGTCTTCCCCGGCGAGCCCGTCGCGGTCCGGGTGACTGTGATGTCCTCGGCCTCCGGCGAAGTGAAGTCGAAGGGCGTGTTCGTGGACCTCTTGGCGGAGGAGCACCTCAACGGCGGGAACATGCAATGCCCGCACTGTCGGAATTCCTTCAGCCCGAAGCACGACCCGAAGAAGACGCACGAGCAGTCCGTCCCGATCGCTCCGGCGTTCTCTCTCATGCCCGGCGAGACAAAGACGTTCGAGGCGAACGTCCAGGTCCCGGGCGGGGCGCAGCCCACGTACGCGGGCCCGACCGGCCGCCACGAATGGAAAGTCCGAGGGCGCCTCCAAACGTTCGGGAACGACCCCGACTCCGGGTTCCAGCCCCTGCGCGTCGGGATGAAGTGAGCCGGGCCGGATTTGAACCGGCGCAGGACGGATTAAAAGTCCGTTGCCCAACCGTGCTAGGCGACCGGCTCGTCGGAACGATGAGATTCTGACGGACGGGACCGGATTCTCCTGGGGCGTCCCACGTCGTTTGGCGGGGTTGGCCGCTCCGCCGGGCGGTCGAGCGAACCGAGACTTTGGCGGTCTCGCTACCACTGGTCGCCGCGGAACGCGGCGCGCATTGACCGGAGGAACCAGCGCGCGCGGCGCAGGATCCTGCTCGTCCATCTCGTCCGGAATCAAATCACCTCCGTCTCCTTGGTCGCCATCGGGGCAGAGCGAGTCGAACGCCCACCGCCAAGTCTACGGCCTGGCATGCTGCCCTTACACCATGCCCCGCCAAATCCCAAGACCGCAGAACACGGAGAGCATCCGCTCTCAATACGTCGGAAGGCCCGCGACGGGCCGACTCGGTTTCCTCAACGTCGTGGCGACGCGGGTCATGGCCGCAGAACGAGGAGGGCGGGCGTATATCAACGTGTCGGGACGCGTTGAGAAATCACACGGAGTTGGGCGGTATAGGGGCCCACTTCCCGTGCGGAGGTGAACGAATCCGCAGGCTTCATACCCCGTGCGTCCCTCCCGCCGTTGTGGGGCTGCGGGGGAGAGCCGCGATCGTGACCGGCGGCGCGCGTGGGATTGGCCGTGCCGTCGCGATCGAGCTCGGCAGGGCTGGCGCGGATGTGTGCGTGAACTACCTGAAGAGCGAGGCCGCCGCGAACCGGACGGTGCGGGACCTCGTGGGGCTCAAGTCCGACGCTTTCGCGGTCCGGGCCGACGTCGGGAAGGCACGGGAGGCAAAGCGCCTCGTCGACGCGGCCGCCAAGCGGTTCGGCCACCTCGACATCCTCGTGAACAACGTTGGCGATTTCCTCGTGAAGCGAATCGGGGACACGTCCGAGGCCGAATGGCGGCACATCCTCGACTCGAACTTGACGACGATGTTCCTCTGTACGAAGGCTGCACTGCCACACTTGCGCCGGCAGAAATGGGGGCGCATCGTAAACGTCGCGTGCGCGGGCGCGTACCGAGCGCATGGAACTGCGGAGATGGCCGCCTACTACGCCGCCAAGGCGGGCGTCGTGGCTTTCACGAAAGCGCTCGCACGAGAAGAAGGATCCCACTTCATCACCGCCAACGCGGTGGCGCCCGGCATCATCGACGACTACGACCTGTCGATCGATGCCGCCAAAGCAAAGGCGCGGAAGGAATTTGCGATCCCGCGCGCAGAAACCTCCTGGGATGTCGCACACGCCGTCACCTACTTGTGTTCCGAGGACGCCGGGTTCGTGACTGGGACCGTCCTCCAAGTCTCCGGGGGCTGGCTTCAGTGATGTGCGCGTCTTGATATCCGGCGGGAAAGGCTCAAAGGGCGTCCGCGAATCCCGCGGGAGCCGTGCACGCGGGTCGAGCGTCCGTGAAAGGGGACGGGCGGGTGGCGCTCATCTATCATCCGGAGTACCTGAAGTACGACTTCTCGGCAAGCCACGCGCTTCAAGAGGTTCGCGTGAAGCTCGCGCGGGACCTGATTGATAGCCTGGGTTTGCTCCGAACCGCGGAGGAGCGGAAACCGTCCCCGGCGACGGACGCGGACCTCTTGGCGGTCCACGAACGCAATTACGTGTCGGTCGTCAAGCGCCTGAGCCGAGACCCGCGCGTGCCCGAACCCGAGTTCGGACTTGAGGCGGGCGACAACCCGCCGTTCGCGGGAATGTACGAGGCCGCCGTGTTGCAGGTCGGGGGCACGCTCCTCGCGTGCGATCTCGTCTCATCGGGAGCGGCCTTGCGCGCGTACAACCTTGGCGGGGGATTCCATCACGCGATGCCCGCGCGCGCGTCCGGCTTTTGCATCTTCAACGATGTCGCGATCGGAATCCGACGCCTCCTCGACCGCGGAATCAAGCGCGTCATGTACGTCGACATCGACGGACATCATGGCGACGGCGTGCAGGCGGCGTTCTACGAAAATCCGGCGGTGCTCACCGTCTCCCTCCACGAAAACGGCCGATACTTGTTCCCCGGCTCGGGGTACGTCGAGGAGACCGGAGAGGGCGCGGGCCGCGGATACTCGGTCAATGTCCCCCTTCCGCCACGGACGCGCGACCCGAGCTGGATGGCGGCGTTCGATGCGATCATCCCGCCTCTCGCGAAGGCGTTCCGCCCTGAGGTGCTGATCTCGCAGACGGGCGCGGACGCGCACACGGGGGACCCGCTCACGCACTTGGACCTCACCACGGAATCATACGAGCACGCGGGGGCGGGGTTCGACGCGTTGAGCCAGGCTTGGTGTGGCGGGCGCTGGATCGCGGTTGGCGGTGGCGGCTACGATTTGACGGCAGTCCCTCGCGTGTGGGCGCTCCTGTTCGCGGCGCAAGTCGGCAAGAGACCCGGCGACGCACTTCCGGAGGAATGGTCGCGGGAATGTCGCTCCCTCGCACGCGCGGAGCCTCGCGACGGGCGATTGCGCGACCCGCCAGGCCCGCCCGAGGAGGGCCGCGTCTCCCGTGAGGTGCAAAAGGTCCTCGAGGAAGTGCGCGCAGCGGTGTTCCCGGCGCACGGCCTCGCACCATGATGGATGTATTCTCCACCGCTACGCGCGGAACCGGGATTTCTGTATCGGGAACGCGCTCGACACCCGCCGAATTGCGTCGTGATTCCTCCGAGCAATACTGTGGGGCAAAGGTTTAATTCCGCAGGTCGATAAGGTTGAAGGGATGGGACGAACCGTGGGTCTCTTCCGTCGTCATGGACGAGCGGAGACGCCGCGCGGCCCCAGCCCCAACCGGTGACGAACCCATGGCCGAGGATGCGGACGACAAGAGCGCGGACGAGGTCAGGGAGGAATTCGAGGAAAAGATGGACCGGTTGCGCCGCCAATACGAGCGCGACCTCCATTCCTTCCGCTACGAGATCGAGGAGCGGGAGTACCGGCTCAAGGCGTACGAGGACAAGTTCAACAAGATCAAACAGCCGCCCCTCCTGTACGCGTACGTCGTCCGCAAGGAGGGCCCCGACCTCGACGGCAACCAAGTCGTCGTCGCGCGGGCGACAGAGCTTCTGAAGGTGAGCACGGGGCTCGTCGACAAGTCCCAGCTCAACATCGGGCAGTACGTGTGGGTACACCCGCAGACGTACGCGATCGTGGAAGGCTCGGGAACGCGGCACGAGGGCGTGATCGCGAAGGTCGCGGACATCCTCGACGGGAAGCTCGTGATCAGCGTTGAGGGCGACATGGAGAAGCGCCTCGTCGACGCCGACAAGAAGATCCTCGGCAAGCTGAAGCCCGGGTTCCAGATTTCTGTCCTCCCGCCAACGATGGAAATCCTCGAGATTCTCCCTAACCTCGAAGTGAAATCCCTCCTCCTCGGGGAAAAGCCGAACGTTCGCTATCAGGACATCGGAGGCCTCGGCGCGGAGATCGAGCGCATCCGCGACGTCATCGTCCTCCCGTTCCAAGAGTCGAAGTTGTTCGAGCAGATCAAGCTCGAGGCGCCACGCGGCGTCCTGTTGTACGGCCCGCCGGGATGCGGGAAGACGCTCCTCGTGAAGGCGGTGGCGGCAGAGAACGACATGACGTTCTTCAACGTGAGCATCGCGGACGTGCTGAGCAAATGGGTCGGCGAGTCCGAGCGGATCATCAAGGAGATCTTCCGCCAAGCCCACGAGCGCCGGCCGTCGATCATCTTCTTCGATGAGATTGAGGCCCTGTTCACGGTGCGTGGGTTCATGGACACGTCCGGCGTCCACAAGAACATCATCGCGCAGATCCTGAGCGAGATGGACGGACTGCTGGCGCTGAAGGACGTGTTCGTGCTCGGCGCGACGAACCGCGCGGACCTGGTGGACCCTGCGCTCCTGCGGCCGGGCCGGTTCGACGAGATCATCGAGATCCCACGGCCGGAATTGGCGCAGGCGCAGGAGATCGTGAAGGTCTACCTGACCGATGACCTGCCCGTGAACGACGAGTTGGAGAAGCAGCACGGAGGGCACGAGGCCGCGATCGCCGCCTTGCGTGCCTTCCTCGTCGACCAACTGTACGGGGAGAACATGTGGGTGCGCGTCAAGCTCGATCAGGACGCGAAGGAAGCGATCAAGACAGTCAAGCGGAAGGACATCGTCAGCGGCGCGATTATCGCGGCGATCGTGAAGACCGCGAAGAAAAACTACGTGAAGCGCGTGATCGAGCTCAAGAAGACAGACCGGAAGAAGGACGGGCTGTCCCTCGACGACCTCGCGAGGGCGGCCGAGGAAGAGTGCAAGGAGCACGCGATCACGGAGCTGTCCACGTTCGAGAAGCGGCAGCGCGAAGTCTTCCGCACGGGCGCCGACCCCATGGTCGGGTGACCGCGGGTGCGCCCGCGCGTCCAGGGCACGGAACACGAGTACACGCTGTTCAGCCGAAAGATGGGCTCCCAAGGCTTCGACCCCCACGTCCTCGCACTCGAGCTGCTCCGGGAGAGCGACCTCCACCTCGCGGGGGAGTTCATCACGAACGGCTCCCGGTGCTACTACGACGTCGGCCACTTCGAGGTGAGCACGGCGGAGACGACGAACTACTACGACCTCATCCGGTGGGAGAAGGCCGGCGAGAAGATCCTCGACTGGCTCCGCAAGGTCATGGAGGAGAAGTACGTCGGCGGCGGGACGAAGATTCACGCGTTCAAGAACAACACGTCCCCGGACGGGACCTCGTATGGGTCCCATGAGAACTATTGCGTCGCCCGCTCGATGCCGTTCCCCGCGCAGTACGTGCGCGAGCTCGTGCCCCACTTCACGACCCGGATCATCTACACCGGCGCCGGGGACCTGATCGACGGGTCGTACGTCCTCTCCCCGTCCGCGTACCTCACGAGCACGGTCGTCAGCGGCGAGACGATGCACGATACGGGCGTCCTGAACACGCGGGACGAGCCGCACGCGGAGGCCCGGAAATGGCGGCGTCTCCACGTGATCGTCGGCGACGCGCTCATGAACGAGACCGCGATCATGCTCCGCCACTTCGCGACGCAGGCGGTCCTCACGCTCATGGAGATGGGGAAGCTCGACGACGTTCCGAAGCTCGCGAAGCCCGTCGACGACATGTGGCATAACGTGGAGACGCGGAACCCGGACAAGTGGGAGGTCCACCTCGACGGCGGCGCGGTCGTCTCCCCGATCGACATCCAGCGGTACTATCTCGAGCGCGCGGAGCCGCTCGTCGAGACGGAGCGCGAGCGGTTCGCGTTCAAGACGTGGGAGCAGGTCCTCGACGGGCTCGAGAAGAAGCGCTCGAGGGACCTCGCGCGCAAGATCGAGTGGCTCGACCGGTACTACGCGATCCAGGAGGCGCTCGACGAGAAGTCCGGATCCGAGGTCGAGATGATGGCGTGCAAGCAGTACTCCGAGATTGGGACGGAGCGTTCCCTCTTCTACAAGCGGCAGCGGGCGGGGCTCCTCGACCGCGTCGTTTCGGATGACGAGATCATGAGTGCGATCCGGGAGCCCCCGGACGACACTCGTGCCTATCTGCGCCGAAAACTGGGCGACATGTTCAATATAGACAAAATCGATTGGAGTCTCGTGGTCGTCGACGACGGTGGGCGCAGGCGAATCGACTTGCCGGACCCGTACGCGACCAAAATGGAGACCTCGCATGGCTGAGCAACAGGTCGAGAAGCCCCAGAGGCGGAAGAAGAAGGAAGAGAAGAAGCTCG
>VBMQ01000070.1 GCA_005878375.1 Methanobacteriota archaeon
CGGGGATCAGCCGGAACTCGAGGAACACCCCGAGGATGCGACGTCCTGCCACGGGGTTCGAACCCTTCGGGGCCCTATCAGTGTTTGCCCCACACCCGACGGGAAACGTAGATATGTTGCACCGTGATTCGGCGCGCGGTCCCCGTGGACAAGCGGTTGTGGCACCTGATCGTCGGCACCCGCGGGGGCCTGAACCGCGCGAAAATCGTCCACCTGCTCCGGGCGCGGCCGTACAATGCGAACGCGTTGGCGGCGACGCTCAAGCTGGACTACAAGACCGTGCGCCACCACCTGCGCGTGCTCGTCGAGAACGACGTCGTGATGGCCTCGCGGGACCAGACGTACGGGACGCTGTACTTCCTGACGCCGCGGTTGCAGAACCATTTCGAGGACTTCCTCGAGATATGGGGCAAGATTCAAGAGGACGCGAAAAAAATGAACGAGGTGAACAAAGATGGACATCCATCTTAGCTTCTGGGTCGCGAACATGATCGTGAGCGCAATCAGCGTCGTCGTGCTGTCCGCTCTCTTGGTCGTCTACGCCAAGAACTTCCGCTCAATCCGGAGCACGTTCTCCGTCGGCCTCGTCCTCTTCGCGGTGCTGTTCCTCGTTCAAAACATCGCGGCGATCGCGCTCTACCTCGCGATGGCCGCCGCGGACTACGGTTTGTCCGTCTCGCTGCCGATGCTCGCCCTCAACATCGCGGAGCTCAGCGGCTTCGCGGTCCTGTTCCGAATCTCCTGGCAGTGAGCACCGCGCTTCGCGACCGGCCCAACCGGCCGCGACAAACTTCATGATGGAGGCGCCACTCCGGCCCTTCGGATGGCGGAGCCCACGCCCTCACGCGCGAGCCTTCGTCGCGCAATCCTCGACCTCGCGTGGCCCGTCGTCGTCGCCAATCTTTTCCAGGTCCTCGCGACGACGGTCGACCTCGTCATGGTCGGCCGGATCGGGGTCGCGCAGATCGCCGCTGTAGGAATCGGTGGCACGCTCGTCTTCTTCACGCAGACGGTGATGATCGGGGTCACGACGGGCACGGTCGCCCTCGTCGCCCGCGCCTTCGGGGCCCGCAGTCGAGGCGACGCGAACCACTTCATGTTCCAGAGCCTCGTGGCGGCCGTCCTTCTCTCCCTCCCGATGGTCGTCATCGGCACGACATTTGCGGACGTGATCGTGGCTCCCTTCTCGCCCGATGCTGAGGTGCGGACGCTGGCGGCGCAGTTCGTCTCCACGATCTTCCTCGCGATGCCCTTCCAGTTCATCATCTTCGCCGCCACCGCGGGCCTGCGCGCGGCAGGCGACACGAAGACGCCGCTGATCTTGGGCGCCGTGGAGAACCTGATCAATTTCGGGATCAACTACACGCTCATCTTCGGCAATTTCGGGTTCCCCGCGCTCGGAGTCCGGGGTGCGGCGATCGGGACGGGGACCTCCGACTTCGCGAGCGCAATCCTCTTCCTCGGTCTCCTTGCCGACGGCCGTCTGCGCATCTCGATCCGCTGGGAGCGTCCACTCGTGAACTGGCCGACGATCCGCCGCGTGTTGCGCATCGGCCTCCCGGCGGCCGCGGAACAGTTCGCGTTCCAGGTGGGCATCATCATCTGGATCACGATGGTCGTCGGCTTCGGACAGAACGCGCTGGCGGCGCATCAGATCGGACTCGGGGTGCAGGCGTTCGCATTCATGCCCGGCTTCGGCCTCAGCATCGCCTCCACGGCCCTCGTGGGGCAGAATCTGGGAGCGAAGCTGCCGGACCAAGCGGAGCGCTCCGCGCGCGAGTCCGTGAAGCTATCGATCATCGTGATGGGCGTCATCGCGGCGTTCAACTTCGTCTTCGCGCCCTTGATTGCGTTCGCGTTCACGCCGCCCGGCGAGGCGCACGATTTGGCGGTGCTGTTCATCCGTCTCCACGCGACGTCGATCCCCGCCGTCGGCGTCTTCTTCACCCTCTCCGGCTCCCTCCGGGGCGCGGGCGACACGCGATGGCCGCTGTACGCGTCCCTCGCCGGCACGTACGGGGTCCGCCTCCCGCTCTCGTTCGTCCTCGGCTACGTCCTCCCGTTCGGCGTCGTCGGCGTCTGGGCGGCGCTCCCGATCGAGTACTACCTACGAGCCTTCATCATCGTCCCGCGGTTCAATGGCGGGGCGTGGAAGGCCGCAACGGTCTGACGCGCGCTCAGACTTATACGGACCACGCGCTTTCGCCGGTGGAGAGCGAATGAAGTACCGTCGAATCGGGGACACGGAGCTCGAGGTCTCCGAAGTCGGGATGGCGGTGTGGCCCCTCAGCACGGACGCGTGGCGCGGGTCCGACGAGGAAGCGCTGGCGCTCCTCCGGAAGGCGTACGACCTCGGCGTGAACTTCTACGACACCGCCGACGTTGACGGCCATGGGAAGGGCGAAGAACTTCTTGCGAAGGCGTTCGCCGGGAACCGCGAGTTGGTCGTGCTCGCGACGAAGGTCGGCTACGATTTCTACAACGATGCGACCGCGAACGGGGTCAAGGGGAGCCAGCGGTGGGACGCGGACTACGTCCGGTACGCCGTCGAGCAGAGCCTCGCGCGCCTCGGCACGGACTACATCGACCTCCTGCAGGTCCACCACCCGACGATCGAGGCCGTGAACGACGAGGCGCTGTGGCGGACGATCGAGGCGCTCAAGGAGGAGGGCAAGATCAAGTACTTCGGCGCCGCGCTCGGCCCCGGCCCCGGGTATCACGACGAGGGCGTCCTCGCGATGCGGAAGCGAGGCGCGACGTCGCTGTCGACGGTCTACAATCTGCTGGAGCAGGACCCCGCCCGAAAGTTCTTCACGGTCGCCCTCGAGTCGATGACGGGCATCCTCGTCCGGAATCCGTTCGCCTCCGGCGTCCTCGACGGGACCGTGGCGAAGCCGGAGGACGTCCGGTCCGGCGGGTACGCAACGGCCCGCAGCGCACCGTGGGTCCGCGAAGCACTGCAGAAGCGGGCGAAGCTCGAGTGGATCCGCGAGGGGCAGGACATGTCGTTCCCGCAGGCGGCGCTCAAGGTGTATCTCTGGGAGGAGACCGTCCCTTCGATCCTCGTGGAGACCCAGGACGCGACGCACCTTGCCGAGGCGTGCGAGGCGCCGGAGAAGGCGGACTACGTCCGCGAGGAAATCGCGGAGATTGCGGAGCAGTACCGCCGGAACTACGACGTGCCCAAGGCGGCGTGACCGGCGTGCTCGTGGGCTTCCTCGATGGGCAGGGCCGCGCGTACGACCTGAACTTCCGGACGATGAAACGCCGATTGCGGGACGTCGATGGCGGGTGGGAGATCGAAGCCGGCGAGACGTTCTCCGCGGGGGTCTCCGTCGAGGCGGCGATGTTCCTCCAGATGCCGCGACCGCACCTCCTCCTACGACCTACCTCCGGGTCCGCGTACGCGACGGGCCGCCGCCTCCTTTTCGTGGCGGGGGAAGCAGTCCCGCGAACACCGGAGGAGCCTACGACGTACAACGTCGCAATCCGCGTGCCGCCAACGGCGGTCGACCAGTTGTTCCGTGAGATGGGCGGCCGGGAAATCTTGGAGATCCGCAGGGACGAGGTCCGCGGTTCGACGGAGTCGCGCTCGGAGCTGACGTTGCGCATCGCCGCCAAATGGATCGGCGGGGACGACCCCACGGAATTCCTCCTCATCCTCCGGCCGATCGCGGCCGCCCGCCAAGCGGTGGCGCCCCTCGCCTTGTCGTAGCCCCGGCAACAAAGCCCTTAAGGCGGGCCGCCCGTGTGGGCTCCCGGAGAAGACCATGTCGTACGACCTGGGCGTGCTGAACCTCGCGAGCGGGCGGAAGAAGAAGCGCACGAAGCTATACCTCGTGGTCGGCGTCGTCGTGATCGTCGTGGTCGTCGCCGCGCTCGCGGTCGCCCTTCATTGGTTCTGAGGTCTCTCCCATTCTCAGGATTAGAAATCAAGGTGGATATTCCGAGCGCAAGCTACGTAACCCGGTCGGGGAACGTTGACCGCACCGGGGTGCGCCGCCGTTGGAGTACATTCAGCTCGACGACGGGTGTTGGAGAATTCTGAAGGGCGTCTCCTATAGCCCGAAGACGCCGCCGATGCTCGCTCGCATCTACGGGATGCCGATCGCGGATTGTTGGAACCGTGTCCGCTTTCTCGAGGGCCTCGGCCTCATTCGCGTCGTGCTCACGTACGTCTCCCGCGAAGGCCGGCTCCTGACGTTCTACGAGACGAGCGAAGAGCGCATTGAAATCGTGGTCGGCGAAACCGCGGGCGTGTACTTCGAACCGGCGGTCTGACGGCCCCACTCGGAACAAAGTTTATGTGGCCTCCGCTGGTGCGGGGACGAGAGGTCGGGGCGTGGGAGGCGGGCGTTCTCTTCGGTTCCTGCCAGCGATAGTGGCGGCGCTGCTTTTGGCGGTGATCCCCGCAACGTCTCTGAATGCCAGCGTCCGGGTGACGACCCCTGACAGTGAGGCCGCCGCGACCGCCGATGCAACGATTCCTACACCCCCGCCAAAGCTTCTTTCCGGAAAGCCCGGGCCGCACTTGGCCTGGGTTCCGTTCTCACCGAACGTGCGGGTGAACACGCCGGGCGGATCGCCCCTCAACTACCAGGTCGAGCCCACGATGGTCTTCAACTCCAATGGCAAGATCTTCGCGGGATGGAAGGAGGCGCCGACCGCCACGGCTGGCGGCCAGCGGGTCTCCGCGTCGTACTCGAACGATGGCGGACTGACGTGGGCCCGGAACACGATCATGCCGATCGCGAACGGCGGCGACCTGCAATCCGACCCGTGGATGACGGTCACGCGCGACGACCGGGTCTTCTTCACCCGGATCGAATACAACAACTTCCAGGGAATCGCGGTCACGAACACGACGGACGGCGTCAGCTGGGGCACGACGTGGTTCTACGACGACGACCCGAACTTCGCGGACAAGGAGAGCGCCGCGCACGACGCGGCGGGGAACCTGTACTGGGTCTGGAACACGGATTCCTCGACGCAGGACCTCGCGTTCACCCGGACGGACGACGGCGGCATGACGTTCGCCCCGAGGCTCATCGTGAGCGACCTCCACGGCACGATTGGCGGCATCGTCCAGGTGGCGCCGAGCGGCACGGTCCTTGCGACCTGGTGGCAGTACTCGACGGACAACGTGATGTTCGACCGTTCGTTCGACGGCGGCCAGACGTGGGGCACGGACATCCGCGTGAACGACATCCCCGGGTCCGCCGAGTCGCCCCTCGGCAGCGACCCGATCGTCTTGCCCGCGATGGTCGTCGCGCCGAACGGGACGATCTACATCACGTGGAACGACTACCGGAACGGTCGGCCCGTCGGGAGCCCGAACGGGAACAGCGACATCATGGTGTCCCACTCCGCCGACGGGGGAACGACCTGGTCACGCGCGGCAAAAGTCAACGACGACGCAACGATCGCGCCCGACTTCATGCCCGACGTGGCGCTCGATCCGTTCGGTGTACTCCACGTCGCATGGGAAGATGACCGGATCCCAGGCCAACACAACATCTACTACGCGAATTCCACGGACGGGGGCCAGACGTTCGGGCCGAACGTGCGGGTGTCGAACGTGGGGACGTCGACGAGCTACACCCGGCCCGGCGACTACCTCGCCATCGAGTCGTCCCCCAATGGGACCATCGGCGTCGTGTGGACCGATGGTCGCGGCGCGGACCTCGACATCTACTTCGCGTCGCTGCCGCCGTTCCGCTACAAGCTCGACACGGTTCCCGCGGGACTGGACGTCCAGCTCGACGGGATCACGTACACCGCGCCGTGCTTCTTCAACTGCCCCGCCAGTGCGACCCACACGATCGGTGCCCCGTCGCCGCAGGTCGTCGGCGCGAGCCGGTACACGTACAATTCGTGGACCGACGGGGGACCGCAGAACCACGGGATCACGTGCGGGACGACGGCCACGTTCACCGCCCGATTCGACACGGAACATCAGGTCACCGTGACGACGAACCCGCCAAACCTCGACGTGATCGTGGACGGCCTGACCGTGACCGCGCCCCAGACGTACTGGTGGCCGCGGGCCTCGACCCACATACTGGCGACCCCCTCCCCGCAGGTCTATGGGACAACGCGCTACTTGTTCCGTTCCTGGTCGGATGGCGGAGCGCAGAACCACTCGGTCGTCATCGCGGCGCC